>USLX01000032.1 GCA_900555665.1 uncultured Eubacteriales bacterium
CAGGCGATATCCGCCGCCCTTGCCGCGCTGGCCCTCGACAAGGCCTGCCTTGGCCAGCGTGGAGATGATGCTCTCGAGATATTTTTCCGATGCCTCCTGCCGCTCCGCGATCGCGGGAAGCGGAATATAGGCCCCCGGCGGCTGCTGCGCAAGGTCGAGCATGATGCGCAGCGCGTAGCGGCCCTTTGTGGAAATCAGCATGGCGATCCTCCTCATTTTTATAAACATAGTATAGCACTATGTTTATAAAACAGCAAGATTTTTTTAAATTGCGTCCAGAAAAAGGAACACGGCTTGACAAAACGGAAAAGATACCTATATTATAGAATTCAATTATTGGACTTTGGAGGCGTGCCTTGTCTTTCCATACGATGTTTACGGCAGTCCGCCAGCGGCTGCGAAAAATGCGTCCGCCGCAGATCATTGCGCTGGTTTTTATGGGAATCATTCTGCTGGGCAGCGGGCTTCTCTGCCTGCCTGCCGCGTCGCGATCCGGGCAGGCAACGGATTTTTTGACGAGCCTGTTCACGGCTACCTCGGCTACCTGCGTCACGGGTCTCATCCGCGTAGATACGGGCAGCTATTGGAGCGGCTTTGGCCAGGCGGTCATCCTGGTGATGATCCAGATCGGCGGCCTCGGTTTTATGACCATCGCGTCCATCTTCTTTTTCGCGCTGCGGCGGAAGATTGGGCTGCGGCAGCGGCTGGTGCTGGCGCAGGCGCTGAGCATTGATCAGATCAGCGGCGTGGTCGGGCTGGTGCGGAACGTGCTGCGCGGGACGCTGGCCGTCGAGGGCGCGGGCGCGCTGATCCTGGCGCTGCGGTTTTGGCCGGAGTTCGGCGCCGCGCGGGCGCTGTGGTACGGCGTGTTTCACTCCGTCTCGGCCTTTTGCAACGCAGGCTTCGACGTGCTGGGCGACCTCGCCTCCGGCGGGAGCCTCTGCGGCTATGTGGACGATCCGGTGGTAAATCTCACGATCATGGCGCTGATCACAATCGGCGGTCTCGGCTTTGCGGTCTGGGGCGATGTCCGAAAAAATCGACGCTTTTCGCGCATGAGCGTCTATACGAGGCTTGTTTTGTCGATTTCCTGCGGTTTGATCGTGGGCGGCGCGGCGCTCATCGCGCTGCTCGAGTGGCATAATCCGGACACAATTGGAAAGCTTTCCACGTCCGGCAAGCTGCTCGCTTCGGCCTTCCAGTCCGTGACGCTGCGCACGGCGGGCTTCGCCAGCTTCGACCAGAATGCGCTGCGCGATGTGACGAAGGCCGTGTGCGACGTGCTGATGTTTGTGGGCGGCTCCTCCGGCTCGACGGCGGGCGGCGTGAAGACGGTGACGGTCGGCGTTGTGGTGCTGGCGGCCATCGGCACGGCGCGGGGCCGGACGCATGTGACAGCGTTCAAGCGCTCCATTTCACAGAGCGCCGTTTCCAATGCGATGGCCATCGCGCTGCTGGTACTCTTTTTGAGCTTCCTCGGCGCCGGGGCGATTTCGGCGCTCGACGGTGTGAGCTTTGATAACGCCGTCTATGAGACCACTTCGGCGCTTTGCACCGTGGGCCTGACGACCGGCATCACGCCGGGGCTGGGGCCTGCGTCGTGCTTGATTTTAATTGTGTTTATGTTCTTTGGAAGGGTTGGCATCATGACGATCAGCGTTGGCTTTATGATGGCGAACCCGGCGGAGGAGCGCATCGAATATGCGCAGGCCCGCGTGATGATTGGATAGGAGGCCGCTATGAAAAAAACCTATGCTGTGATTGGGCTGGGGCGGTTTGGAACCGCCGTGGCGGACCGGCTGTATGCCCTGGGAAATGAAGTTTTGGTTGTGGACGAGAGCCCGGAGCAGGTGCAGAAGATGGAGTCCCGCGTGACCTATGCCGTCGTTGCCGACGCACGGGACGAGGCGGTGCTGCGCTCGCTGGGTATGCGGAATTATGACTGCGCGATTGTGGCAATCGGCTCAGATCTTGCGGCAAGCGTGGTGATCACCATGAATTTGAAGGAGCTCGGCGTGCCGCAGGTCATCTGCAAGGCAACGGACGAGACACAAAAGCGCGCGCTGGAGAAGATCGGCGCGGACAAGGTGATGATCCCGGAGCGGGAGGCCGGCGTCAAGCTGGCACAGGCGGTGACGTCGTCGAGCATCCTGGATTTTATTGAGCTTTCGGATCAGTACGGCATCGCGGAGGTGCAGCTGCCGGAGAGCTGGGCAGGCAAGAGCCTGCGCGAGCTGAATATCCGGGTAAAATACGGCGTGAATATCATCGCCATCCGGGAAAACGGGAAGATCAATGTGGTTCCGGCAGTGGATGAGGCCCTGCAGGCCGGGTGCGTGCTTGTGGCCGTGGGTGCGAACGAGAAGCTGACGAGGCTGAAGGGATGAGGGAAGAACGCATTACCAGCCGCCAGAACCCGCTTCTGCGGCATGCGAAGAAGCTGCTCACCTCCCGAAGCTACCGGGAAGCGCAGGGCGAATTTGCGGCGGACGGGACGAAACTGCTTGCCGAAGCGGCGCAGTGGGTTCCGGGGCTGCATACGGTCATTGCGGCCGACGGTGTCGAATTATGCCGACTGCCGGCGGAAATCCGCGTTGTGCGCGTCCCGCGCGACGTGATGGAGAGCATTTCGCAGATGGACGCGCCGCAGGGCGTAATTTTCCTCTGTAAAACGCCGCGGCCGGCGCAGGCGGAGATCCGGCCCGGGACGCTTCTGCTCGACGGCATTCAGGATCCGGGCAATCTGGGGACGATCCTGCGCACAGCGGACGCGCTGGCGGTGCCGGTGGTGCTGCTTCCGGGATGTGCCGATGTGTGGAACCCGAAGGTGGTGCGCGCGTCGATGGGCGCGGCCTTCCGCGCCGTGCCGGTCAGCATGACGCGGGAGGCGGCCGTCGCGGGCTGCCGGGAAAACGGCGTGCGCCTGCTTGCCACGGCACTGCGTGAGGACGCGCGGGATCTGCGGCGCGAATGCCTCCCGGAGACTGCGGTGATCATCGGCTCGGAGGGCCAGGGCGTCTGCCGGGAACTTTTGGACGCGGCAGACGGGACAATCATCATCCCGATGCAGGCACACTGTGAATCCCTGAACGCGGCGGTGGCCGCGACGATTGTAATGTGGCAGATGAAGCAATAAAGGCATCGGCGCATGCCCGGAAGCAGAAACAAAACGGCCCTGATGACAGAAAGAGAAAGGGGTGAGGCGGAATGTTGGAGTATTGGCTGTGGCTGACGACACGGCATGGGCTGAGCAACCGGGAGATGCACGCGGTGGTGCGGCGCTTCGGTTCGCCCGAGGCCGCCTATTATGCAGACGCGGCGGCGTATCGCGGGATCGAAGGCCTGACGGATGCCTCGCCGCTGGAGGAGAAGAAGCTGGAGGATGTCCGGCAGATTCTGGCCGACTGCCACCGCAAGAGCATCCACATCCTCACTTGGCAGGACGCGGCATATCCCGCACGGCTGCGGAACATCGACGATCCGCCGCTGGTACTCTATTATCAGGGAACGCTCCCGGATATCGACGCGGAGCCGGTCATTGCGATGGTCGGCACGCGGAAGGCTTCCCTCTACGGGATGCAGCAGGCCAAGATGCTCGGCTATCAGCTGGGGCGTCTCGGAGCAATTGTGGTCTCCGGCGGTG
The DNA here is from genome assembly GCA_900555665.1 of uncultured Eubacteriales bacterium. Lineage (GTDB taxonomy): Bacteria > Bacillota > Clostridia > Oscillospirales > Oscillospiraceae > CAG-170. Next base: position 3,644 of record USLX01000032.1, read on the forward strand.
CGGACGGGATTGACACCATGTGCCTGACCGGTGCGCTGACAGCTGGAAGGCCGGTGATCGCAGTGCTGGGCTGCGGTGTGGACGTGGTATATCCGGCGAAAAACAAGGGCTTGTTTGAGGATATCCGGTATCATGGCTGCCTCATCAGCGAATATCCTCCTGGGACGCCCGCATATTCCTACAATTTTCCGGTGAGAAACCGGATTATGAGCGGCCTCGCGCTGGGCGTGGTGGTTGTAGAGGCGCCGAAGCGCAGCGGTGCACTGATTACCGCCGCGCGGGCGCTTGAGCAGGGCCGCGACGTATTTGCACTGCCGGCCAATGTCGGTTCGCCGACGTCGGAAGGCAATCTGCAGCTGCTCAAGGAGGGGGCGACCCTCATTTCAGAGGGCTGGGACGTGATGCGCGAATATGAATCACTCTATCCGGATCGGATTCCGGGCGCGCGGGAGAAGACCGTGCCAATGACGCTCACAGCCGCGGAAACGGCGGACGTGCAGCATGCAAAAGTGGCCGAAGACCGCAGTTTCCCGGAAAAAGACGACAAAAAAGACATTGACAAGCGGGAAAACAGGGATTATATTGACGTACAGGAAATTTCCGACAACCTCAGCCCGGACGAAAAGGCCGTGATCGAGCAGCTTACGGCCGGGACGCTTGCCATGGATGAGATCATCGACCGCAGCCAGCTTCCTGCGGCGCGGGCGCTCGCGGCCATCACGTTGCTGGAGGTCAAGGGCTATCTCCGGCGCCTGCCGGGAAAGCGGTTTTCCCTGGGGTGTATCTGAAAACTCCCAACGCACCCGGGCAGGGGGCCTTTTCACGCCGCGCTGCGTCATTTTTCCTTGAAATACGTCAGGATTCCTGCAAAAAAATGTTTTGCTCAGCGCGAAAATCCCTCGCGGCCGGTCACTTCGCCGGTTTTCAGACACACCCTGGGAGGGCGCTGAGACGGCTGGGCTCTGAGGCACAGCATCCGGGAAAGACCGGCCCCATCCTGCCGGAAATATGAGATTACTCCGCAAAAGGCGGAAATGTGATAGATTTGGAGAACACCGACAACATGCCGAATGCAAAAACCAACCTTGTGATCGTGGAATCGCCGTCAAAGGCGAAGACGATCGGCAAATACCTCGGCCCGGCCTTTACAGTGAAGGCCAGCATGGGCCACCTGCGCGATCTGCAGAAGAGCACGATGAGCGTGGACATCGAGCACGACTTTGAGCCGGAATATTTCCCGCTTAAGGGCAAGGAAGAGATCATCGAAGAGCTGCAGAAGGCCGCTGCAAAAAGCGCCAACATCTACCTCGCAACCGACCCGGACCGCGAGGGAGAGGCCATTTCGTGGCATTTGAAATACCTTCTGAATATCCCGGACGAGAAGACGTACCGCGTGACGTTTAATGAAATCACGCGCGACGTGGTGCGCAAATCCATTGACTCGCCGCGCCCCATCGACCAGAATCTGGTCGACGCGCAGCAGGCCCGGCGCGTGCTCGACCGCATCGTGGGTTATCAGCTCAGCCCGCTGCTTTGGAAAAAAATCCGCAAGGGCCTGTCTGCCGGCCGTGTGCAGTCGGTGGCGACGCGGCTCGTCGTCGACCGGGAAAATGAAATCCGCGCCTTCGTCCCGCAGGAATACTGGTCGCTGGATGTGGATCTTGCCCGCGTGGGGAAGCCCGGCAGCTTTGTGGCGCATTACTATGGCGACCCGAAGAAAAAGGAGCTTCCGAACCGCGAGACGGTCGACGAGGTGCTATCCGAGATGAAGGCCGGGCAGTTCCGCGTGGAGAGCATCAAAAATACCGAAAAGAAGAAGAATCCTGCGCCGCCGTTCATCACCTCGACGCTCCAGCAGGAGGCTTCGCGCAAGCTCAACATGACGCCGCGGCGGACGATGATGATTGCACAGCAGCTCTATGAAGGCGTGGAGATCACGGGCGAAGGCTCGGTCGGCCTGATCACCTACATGCGTACCGACTCGCTGCGCATCTCGGAAGAGGCGCTGGCCGCGGCGGCAGACGTGATCCGCAGCCGCTATGGGGAGGCTTATTATCCCGGCAGCCCCCGGCGCTACAAGCCGAAATCCGGTGCGCAGGACGCGCACGAAGCCATCCGTCCCAGCCATGTGGAGCTGACGCCGGAGATGGTGGAGCACGACCTGACGAAGGATCAGTTCCGGCTCTATAAGCTCATCTGGAGCCGCTTTTTGTCTTCGCAGATGGCAAGCGCCGTCTATGACGTGACGGCCATCGAGGCCAGCAACGGCAGGCACCTGTTCCGTGCAAGCCACCAGAGCATGCGCTTTTCCGGCTTCACGGCCATCTATGAGGAGGGGCGTGACGATGAGCAGGAGAAGCTTGACTCTCCGCTGCCCGACCTGAACGAGGGCGAGGCCCTGACGCCGACGCAGTATGACCCGCAGCAGCATTTTACGCAGCCGCCCGCGCGCTATACTGAGGCGACGCTCGTGCGTGCGATGGAAGAAAAGGGCGTGGGCCGGCCTTCGACTTACGCGGCCATCATCGCCACGATTCAGGACCGCGAATACGTCTCGAAGACGGACAAGCGCCTGGCCCCGACGCCGCTCGGCGAGGTGGTCAATGGGCTGATGATGGAGCGCTTTTCCGACATCGTGAATGTGGAGTTCACGGCGGACATGGAAAAGCAGCTCGACCGCGTGGAAGAAGGGCAGCTGTTCTGGAAGGAAGTGCTGCGGAAGTTCTACGGCGGCTTCCACCAGGAGATGCTGGATGCCGAGCAGGCGCTCGAGGGCGTGCGGCTGAAGGTGCCGGACGAGGTGACGGAGGAAAAGTGCGAGCTCTGCGGGCGGAATCTCGTCGTGAAGACGAGCCGCTTCGGCAAGTTCCTCGCCTGTCCCGGCTACCCGGAGTGTAAGTTCACCAAACCGATCACCGAGAAGATGCCGGGCCGCTGCCCGAAGTGCGGCAGCGCGATTTTGAAGCGCAAGTCGAAGCGCGGCTATGCCTATTATGCCTGTGAGCGCGGGGCCGAGTGCGGCTTTATGACGTGGGATGTGCCGACGGATCAGGACTGCCCGGTCTGCGGACAGACAATGTTCAAGCGCTCCGGGCGCGGTGCGATGAAGCCGTTCTGCATCAATCCGGAGTGTGAAAACTTCCTGCCGGAGGACAAGCGCGGCTATCGCCGCAAGGCATCGTCCACCGGAGAAGCCACGGCCGAGAGCAATGCGGAGGCGGCGGCCGAGGCTGAGCAGGAGATTTTGACCGAGAAAAAGGCAAAATCCGCTGCGAAGAAGGCCGAAAAGACCGCGGAAAAGAAGCCCGCCGCGAAAAAGGCCACAGCGCCGAAAACGGACGCCGGGAAACCGGCGGCGAAGAAGACTGCAGCCAAGAAACCCGCTGTGAAAAAGACGACAACAACCAAAACGACCGCCGCAAAGAAGACGGCAAAAAAGGATACGGAATGAAGCTAGAATGTACCGTGGTCGGCGCGGGGCTGGCGGGCTGTGAGGCGGCCTGGCAGCTGGCCGAGCGCGGCGTCCATGTGACGCTGCATGAGATGAAGCCGCAGAAGATGACGCCCGCGCACCATAGCAGCGACTTTGCCGAGCTGGTCTGCTCCAATTCGCTGCGCGGCGACCGGCTGGAAAATGCAGTTGGTCTTTTGAAAGAGGAGCTGCGGCGGCTCGGGAGCCTGATTTTAAGCTGCGCTGAGGCCAACCGCGTGGAGGCCGGCGGTGCGCTGGCCGTCGACCGCTACGGATTTTCCGGCATGGTGACGGAGAGAATCAGGTCGCACCCGAATATCACCGTGGCCGAGGGCGAGGTGACGGAGGTTCCGCAGGGCCCGGTCATCGTCGCGACCGGACCGCTGACGAGCGACGCGCTCGGCGCGGCGATCCAGCGCTACTTCGGCGGCGCGGACTATATGAGCTTTTTCGACGCGGCGGCGCCGCTCGTAAGCTTCGAGTCCATCGATATGGAACAGGCGTGGTTCGCCTCCCGCTACGACCGCGGCGAGGCCGATTACATCAACTGCGCGATGGAGCGCGAGGAGTATGCCGCGTTTGTCGAGGCGCTGACCACCGCCGAAGAGGCGGTGGTGCACGGCTTCGAGGATGCGAAGGTCTTCGAGGGCTGCATGCCCGTTGAAGTCATGGCGCGGCGCGGATTTGACACGCTGCGCTACGGGCCGCTCAAGCCCGTGGGCCTGAAGAATCCGAAGACCGGCAAGGAACCGTATGCCGTGGTGCAGCTCCGGCGTGACAACGCGCAGGGCAGCATCTACAACATCGTCGGCTTCCAGACGCACCTGAAGTTCCCAGAGCAAAAGCGCGTCTTTTCGATGATTCCGGCGCTGCACAGCGCGGAGTTCGTCCGCTACGGCGTGATGCACCGCAACACGTTCCTCGACAGCCCGCGCCTGCTCGACCGCTATTATGCCGACCGGCGCGACCCAATGGTTGCCTTCGCCGGGCAGATGACCGGTGTGGAGGGGTATGTGGAGTCGACGGCGTCGGGCTATCTCGCGGCGGCGGCCATGGCGGCGAAGCTGAAGGGCGAACCGCTCCCTGACTTCCCGCGCGAGACGGCCATCGGCGCGCTGGCACTCTATATTTCCGATACGAGCATCGGCGCGTTCCAGCCGATGAATGTCAATTTCGGCATTATGAGCCCGCTTGGCTACCGAGTCAAGGGAAAGGCCAACAAGAATCTGGCGATCGCGCAGCGGTCGCTTGCCATCATCGATGCGATGAAGTAAGGAGGCAGATATGCGCATTTTAGTGGACGCCATGGGCGGCGACAACGCGCCGGCGGCCGCGGCACTGGGCGCAATTCGCGCGGCGGCGGATTTCGGCGTGGAGATCGTTCTGGTCGGGCGCGGCGGAGATATTTTAAAGACGCTGCGGGATCATGAGATCCAGACGCTTCCGAAGGGCGTGGAAATTGCGAATGCGGAGGACGTGGTCGATATGCACGACGACCCGGCGAAGGTGCTCAAAAAGAGGCCGGATTCGTCGATGGTGGTCGGGCTGCAGATGCTCCGTGACGGCGGAGGAGATGCGTTTGTGTCTGCCGGGTCGACGGGGGCGCTGCTTTCTGCGGCGACGTTGACAGTGCGGCGCGTGAAAGGCATCCGCCGCGCGGCTATGGGGCCGGTTATCCCGACGGCCACGGGCAGTACGATGCTCATCGACTGTGGTGCGACGGCGGACTGCACGCCGGAATTTTTGCTGCAGTTTGCGTTTATGGGCTCCTACTGCGCGCGGAAGCTGCTCGGCGTGGAGCAGCCGCGCGTGGCGCTTTTGAACATCGGCGCAGAGGACAGCAAGGGCGGCGAGCTGCAGAAGTCGGTCTACCCGCTGCTGCAAAAGGCAGGCGACGCCGGGTATATCCGCTTTATCGGCAACATCGAGGCGCGGGACGTGCCGCTTGGCGGCGCGGACGTGGTCGTGGCGGACGGGTTTTCCGGGAATGTGCTGCTCAAGGGCATTGAGGGCACGGCGAAATTTCTGTCCGGTATGATGAAGGACATGTTCAAGCGCAATCTGTTCACGAAGCTGGCCGCGCTGGCCTGCCGCAGCGGCATTCAGGACTTTAAGAAAAAGATGGACTACCGTGAGACGGGCGGGACGCTCCTGCTCGGACTGCGCAAGCCGGTGGTAAAGGCGCACGGCTCGTCGGACGAGCTGGCGTTTTATCACGCAGTGCGCCAGGCGGTGAACGCCGTGGAGGCGAACATCACGCAGGACATTGAGGACAATATCGAGAAAATGGCAGTACCGAAGGAGCTCGAGCATGCTGACGAAACTTGAACAGGGGCTGGGCTATACGTTCCAGAACAAGGCGCTTTTGGAAAACGCGCTGACGCACAGCTCTTATGCCAATGAAAACCGCGAACGCCACATTCCGGATAACGAACGTCTGGAATTCCTGGGCGATTCGATTTTGGGCTTTGTGGTCGCGGATTATCTCTACCGCAACTATCCGGACAAGCCCGAGGGCGAGCTGACGCGCATCCGTGCCGATCTCGTCTGCGAACGCAACCTGGCCGAGGCCGCCGCGACGATTGAACTGGGGACATTTTTGAAGCTGGGACACGGCGAAGAACAGTCCGGCGGGCGGACGCGGGACTCCATCGTGTCGGACGCGATGGAGTCGGTCATTGCGGCGAGCTTCATGGACGGCGGCTTTGCTGCGGCCAAGGAGATCATCGACCGGCTGATCCTGTCCAACATCCCGAAGGGCCGCCCGCGTAATTTTGACTACAAGACGGCGCTGCAGGAGCTGGTGCAGCGGAAAAAGGATCAACAGCTGCACTATGCGCTCGTCGGAGAATCCGGCCCGGATCACGACAAGCATTTTGAAGTCGAGGTGCAGCTCAACGGCAAGGCCGTGGGCCGCGGGGTCGGAAGCAGTAAAAAGCGCGCCGAGCAGGCCGCAGCAGAGGCAGCCATTGAGGCGCTGTTCCCCGGCGAAATCTGAGATTTGACGAAAAAGGCCCCTCTGGGGCCTTTTTTGCGCCTGTATGTCTTACAGGGATGCTTGTAGGGGCCAATGCCTTCATCGGCCCATTCCCGCCGCAGCGGAAAGGCCCCCTCTACCAAGAGGGGGCTGTCTGCGCTTTGCGCAGACTGGGGGAGAAATCCCCGCCGCAGCGGAAAAGCCTCCCTTGTGTAAAGGGAGGTGTCAGCGAAGCTGACGGAGGGATTGTAGCGCATCTCTGGCCTTTATCCCCTCAGTCTGGCCTTGCGGCCAGCCAAATGCCTGTGGGCATTCCGGGGCGCGGCCCCTTGATGCTAGCAAGGGGAGCCTTGGGGCGGACGCTGCCCGCCCCACAAATCCTTACAAGTCATAGAGGTTCTGGTTGCAATTTGCAGACTTTTTTGATAAAATAAGATGTTAATAAAAATGGAGAGGTATGCGCGTGTATCTGAAATCCTTGGAGGTCCAGGGCTTTAAATCGTTCCCGGACAAGACTGTGCTGCAATTCGGCAGTGATATCACCGCCATCGTCGGGCCGAACGGCAGCGGCAAATCGAATATTTCCGACGCCATTAGCTGGGTGCTCGGTGAGCAGAGCTCCAAGGCCCTGCGCGGGGCGAAGATGGAGGACGTTATTTTCGGCGGCACGCAAAAACGCGCGCCGGTCGGCTATGCCGAGGCAACGCTCGTGCTGGACAATCAGGCGGGCCAGCTTCGCATCGAGACGCCGGAGGTTGCCATTACGCGGCGCTATTACCGCTCGGGCGAGAGCGAATATTTTATCAACCGCCAATCCGCGCGCCTGCGCGACATCAACGAGCTTTTGATGGACACCGGTTTGGGCAAAGAAGGCTACAGCAACATCGGGCAGGGCAAGGTCGACGATATTTTGTCCCTGAAGTCCACCGACCGGCGCGAGGTCTTTGAAGAGGCGGCGGGCATCTCAAAATACCGCCACCGCAAGGAGGAGACCGAGCGGCGGCTGGCGAGCACGGAGGACAATCTGCTCCGCATCGGCGATAAAATTTCGGAGCTGGAGCTCCAGGTGGAGCCGCTGCGCGAGCAGGCGGAAAAGGCCAAAAAATATCTGACCCTGCGCGAAGAGCTCAAGGGGCTGGAGGTGACGGTCTGGCTCGATGGACTGACCAGGGCGGCGGAGCACGCGAAAAAAGCGGAGGCGGACTATGCCAGCGCGGCCTTTATTCTGGAGCAGGCGCACGACGAGCTGACGCGGCTCTACAGCCGGGCCGAGCAGCTGTCGCTGCAGTTCAACCATGAAACGCTGCAGCTCGACCAGATGCGCGAGGAAATCGCCGCCATGGAGACCGAACATCAGCGCCGGGAGGGCGAGACGGCGGTGCTCGAAGCATCGATCACGCACCAAAATGAGAACATCGCCCGCATCCGCCAGGAGCTGGACGATCAGGACTCTCGCAGCGGCGGCATCGACGAGAGCATCGCGCGCCGTCAGGAGGAGCTGACGCAGGCGATGGAGGCCATGCGGGCACTGGATGCGCAGCTGGAGGCGCTGGCCGCGCAGCGCGCGGAATTTGAACGCGAAAACGGGGAAAAGCAGGCCAGGCTTTTGACCCTGCAGACGAAGCAGACACTGCTGCAGGCGGAACTGACGGAAAAAAATACGCAGATCGCCTCGCTGACGGCCTCACTCGGGGAAGTGTTGGAGCGGCGGGAGCTGCTTTTGCGCGACCAGGCCGCCGCCGAGGCGCGCAAGGCGGACATCGACGCGCAGCAGGCCGAGTGCCGCAGGCGCCTGACGCAGGCGCAGGAGGACGTGACCTCCGCAAAGAACACGATTTCCGGCTATGAGCTGCGGCTGAAGACACGCGCGGAAAAGCGCGACCAGCTGCAAAGGCAGACAGATACGGCGGGTGTCCAGCTCCAGACCATCGAGGCGCGGATGAAAATGCTGCGGGAGATGGAACGGGAGTTTGAGGGATTTTCCAAAGCGGTGCGCCTCGTGATGCAGGATGCAGAGCGCGGGAATTTGCACGGCGTGCGCGGCCCGGTGTCGAAGCTGATCCGCGTGGACGACGAATTTACGACTGCGATTGAGACGGCCCTTGGCGCGGCAATGCAGAATATCATCGTGGAAAATGAGGAGAGCGGCAAGGCGGCCATCCAGATGCTCAAGCGGCGCGACGGCGGCCGGGCGACGTTCCTCCCGATGAACACGATCCAAGGACGCCGCATGAACCTGAACGGATTGGAGCGGCAACCCGGCTTTGTGGGCATTGCCTCGGCTCTGGTGGAGACTGCGCCGGAGTATCAGGAAATTCTCGAGAATCTGCTCGGCCGGACGGTCATTGCCGAGACGCTCGACCATGCCATCCGCATGGCGCGCGCCAGCGAGAACCGATTCCGTATCGTGACGCTGGACGGCCAGGTGATGAACGCCGGCGGCAGCATGACGGGCGGATCGAGCGCGAAGAGTGCAGGCGTGCTCTCCCGCGCGAACGACCTGGCAAGGCTCGAGGGTGAGCGCGTAAAGCAGGCCCAACAGCTTGAAGCGCTGAAAAAGCAGCTGGCCGAGGCGGCTTCCGGCGCGGCAAAGACGGAGTTTGAGCTCTCCGCCGTGCGGCAGCAGCTGCGCGAGGCGGAAGATGAGGTTTTGCGCCGCAGCGAGGAGGCCAAGCAGGCCGCAGCGCTGCAGGAGGCGATGGAAGCCAATCTGGCCTCCATCGGAGCTGAGCTGGAGCGCATCGCTTCCCGCAGCGGCGGCGACACCGGGCGACTGGAGACCATCCGGGCGCAGGTGGAGCAGATCCAGGCACAGATTACGACGCTGGAGGCAGAGATCGCGGATGCGCGGCAGGACGCCGAAGGCGGGGCAGAGGCAGTATCTGCGCTCGGTGAGCGGGCAGCCGCACTGCGCACGCAGCGCGCGGCCAAGGAGGCCGAACGCGGCGGCGCGGAGACATCGATTGCGCAGCTCACGGCGCTGCGCGAAGCGATGGCGGGTGACCGCGAACAAAAGCTGCGGCTCATAGAGGACTGCAGCGCCCAGATCGTGGCCCTGCGCGACCAGCGGACGGCGCAGGAAAAAGAGCTTGCGGAGCTGGCAAACCAGACGGAGCATCAGCGCGAAGCACTGCAGGCTGCCGTGGCGCATCGGACACAGCTGGAAGGCAAGCGCAACCAGACCGAGCGCGAGGCGCAGGATAAAAACAAGGAAATCTTGAACCTCGAGCGCGAGACTGCGCGCCTCGAGCAGAAAAAAATGGCCGGCGAGATGGAGGAAAAGCAGCTCATTGACAAGCTGTGGGACGCCTATGAGCTGACGCCGTCGACGGCGGAGGCGGAAAAGGTCGAGATTGAATCTATCCCGGCGGCAAATAAAAAAATTACCGAGACACGGCGGAAAATTTCCGCGCTCGGCACGCCGAACCTCGGCGCGATCGACGAATTTGCCCGCGTCAATGAACGCTATGAATACCTCACGGGGCAGCGCGACGATGTGCTGCATGCAAAAGAGGACCTGGTGCAGATCATTGACGGTTTGACAGTCGAGATGACCGAGATCTTTGTGCGGGAGTTTGCGCGTATCAACGAGTATTTCGGCGCGACGTTTACGGAGATGTTCGGCGGCGGCCGGGCCTCGCTTGAATTGGAGGACAAGACGCAGCCGCTCACCTGCGGCATTGAAATCCGGGTGCAGCCGCCCGGAAAGCAGGTCAAGACGATTACGCTCCTCTCCGGCGGCGAGAAGGCATTCGTTGCCATCGCGCTGTATTTCGCAATTCTGAAGGTGCGGCCCACGCCGTTTTGCATGCTCGATGAGATCGATGCCGCGCTGGATGACCGGAACGTGGGGCGGTTTGCGGGCTACCTGCGGAACCTCTGCCAGAAGACGCAGTTCATCGTCATCACGCACCGGCGCGGCACGATGGAGGCCGCCGACGTGCTCTACGGCGTGACGATGCAGGAACAGGGCGTGTCGAAGATTTTGAGCCTTGACCTGGACGAAATGAGCAAACAACTTGGAATTACGGCATAAATAAGGAGTAGATCATGGGCTTTTTTGAGAAAATAAAGCAGGGACTGAGCAAAACTGCCAGCTCCATCAGCAGCGTGTTTACCGCGTCGGAGCTGGATGACGAGTTTTATGATGATCTGGAGGAGAGCCTGATCCTGGCCGATCTCGGTATGGACACGACCGTGAAGGCCGTGGAAAAGCTGCGGCTGCTTGTGCGCGACCGGCACATCAAAACCGTGGCTGAGGCCAAGGAGGCGCTGCGCGAGGTGCTCTGCGATATGCTGGATGTCGGCGACAGCGCACTGAACCTCTCAACGAAGCCGTCGGTCGTGCTGGTCATCGGCGTAAACGGCGTCGGTAAGACGACAACCATCGGAAAAATTGCCAACCAGCTCCGGCAGGACGGGAAAAAGGTTCTGCTCTGCGCGGGCGACACGTTCCGCGCGGCGGCGGCCGATCAGCTCGAAATTTGGGCCGAGCGCGCCCATGCCGATATCATCCGGCAGGGCGAAGGCGCGGATCCCGCTTCGGTTGTGTTTGACGCCATCTCGGCAGCGAAGGCGCGCGGCGCGGATGTCATCCTCTGTGACACGGCGGGCCGCCTGCATAACAAGGCAAACCTGATGAACGAGCTTGGCAAAATCAGCCGCATCATCGACCGGGAGCTGCCGAACGCGGCAAAGGAAGTCCTCCTTGTGCTCGACGGCACAACCGGCCAAAACGGCCTGCTTCAGGCCAAGCAGTTCCAGGAGATCGCAGGCGTGACGGGCATTGCCCTCACCAAGCTCGACGGCACGGCCAAGGGCGGCATTGTCATCGCGGTGGCGGATGCTCTGCAGATCCCGGTGAAGTTCATCGGCGTAGGAGAAAAAATGGACGATCTGATGCCGTTCCAGGCGAAGGAATTTGTGGAGGCGCTGGTATGAGAATTGACGGAAGAGCGCTGGATGAACTGAGAAGCGTGAAATTCACGCCGGACTTTACGAAGTTTGCCGAGGGCAGCTGCCTCGTCGAGATGGGCGACACGGTGGTGCTCTGCAATGCGTCTGTGGAAGAAAAGCTACCGCCGCATGTACAGCACGGCGGCTGGATCACGGCGGAGTATTCGATGCTGCCGCGCGCAAATCGTGAGCGGAGCAAGCGCGACATCGCGAAGCTGAAGCTCAATGGCCGCAGCGCCGAAATTCAGCGCCTCATCGGCCGGAGTCTGCGCAGCGCGGTGGATCTGGACGCAATGGAAGGTGTTTCCATCGTGGTGGACTGCGACGTTTTGCAGGGCGACGGCGGAACGCGGACGGCGTCGGTCACAGGCGGCTTTGTGGCGCTGGTGATCGCGCTGCGCAAGCTCGTCACCGCCGGGAAGCTCGAAAAGCTGCCGGTCTCGACCTATGTCGCCGCCGTCTCGGCGGGCATTGTGGATAACGTCCCGATGCTCGATCTCCGCTATCAGGAGGACAGCCGCGCGATGGTTGATCTCAACTGCGTGATGACCGCGGATGGCGGCATCATCGAGCTGCAGGGCACGGGCGAGGGCCGGCCCTTTACGATGGAGGAGCAGCAGGAGCTGATCGCCCTCTGCCGCAAGGGCATCGGTGAGCTGACGGCCAGACAGAAGGCACTTCTGGGGGATCTGGTATGAAGGTCATTTTAGCAAGCAAAAACGCACACAAGCTCGAGGAGCTGTCCGCCATTCTGGGGCAGCTCGGCTTTGAGATCGCGCTGGAATCGGAATACGGCCTCGATATCGAGGTCGAGGAGACGGGCACGACGTTTGAGGAAAATTCGCGCCTCAAGGCCGAGGCAGTCATGAAAGCATCCGGACTGCCGGTGCTGGCAGATGATTCGGGCCTGATGGTCGATGCGCTGGGCGGTGCGCCGGGCGTCTATTCCGCCCGCTACGGCCATAAAAGCTCGGACGCAGAGCGGACGGCCTATTTGCTGGAAAATATGATAGATGTGCCGGACGAGGCCCGCACGGCGAAGTTTGTCTGCGTGATCACCTGCCTCTGGCCGGATGGACGCAAGATCGTGGCGCGGGGCGAGTGCCCGGGGCGGATTTTGCATGAGGTACACGGCAGCAACGGCTTTGGCTATGATCCGGTGTTTTTTGTGCCGGAAAAGGGGAAGACGTTTGCTGAGCTTTTGCCCGGGGAGAAAAACGCCATTTCGCACCGGGCGAGAGCACTTGCGGAATTTTGCAGACTGTATAAGGAGTCGGGATATGACAAGTAAAGAGCGGGCCGAGCTGAGAGCGCAGGCCAATACAATCGAAACGACGCTGATCGTCGGCAAGGGCGGCGTGTCAGAGCAGGTATTGCAGGAGGCGTCGAACCTCCTCGACGCGCATGAGCTGATCAAGGGTAAGGTGCTTGAGACGGCGATGCTGACGGCGCGGGAGGCCAGCGACGCGATCTGCGAGGCGCTCGGCGCCGAGGGCGTCGGCTGCGTGGGGACAAAGTTCATCCTCTGGCGCAAGTCGGAAAAGCTGGAACAGGAGAAAAAGGCTGCGGCGAAGCCCGCCGCGGCCAAGCCCGCGAAGAAGCGCAACGGCAACTACAACCCGGTAAAGGTGTCAAACACCCGCCGGAAGGAGCAGCTGCGTGAGCGGAAGCAGAAGCAGAAGGAATATTTCCACGAGGCAGCCGTGAAGGCAGCCATCGAGCGAAGAAAACAACAGCAGGAAAACGGCTGAGAGCGTAAAGCCCCCCTCTTCGTAGAGGGGGAAGATCGCCAACGGCGATCAGGGGGGGAGAAGAAAGCTCCCCCAGTCACCTTCGGTGACAGCCCCCTCTATCAAGAGGGGGCCTTTGGGCGGACAGAGTCGTCTGCCCATACGGTTTGATCGAAAATGCGATAGAACATGGTAAGACAGAGGACAGTGGGATGGCGAACATTGGAATCTACGGCGGAACCTTCAATCCGCCGCACAAAGGGCATATGCTGGCGGCGGCCCAGTGCCGCACGGCGCTGGGCCTGGAACGGGTGCTGGTGATCCCGGCGGCGGTTCCGCCGCATAAGGCGCTCTTCGACGGTTCGCCGGACGCGGCGACGCGGCTGCGGATGACGGAGCTGGCGGTCCAAGGGCTGGACGGCTTCGAGGTCAGCGATGTGGAGCTGCGCCGTGAAGGGCCGAGCTATACGGTCGATACGCTGCGAGAGCTTTCCGCGCAGCATCCGGGCGAAACGCTGTCGCTCATGATGGGAACGGACATGTTCCTATCTTTCGCGGATTGGCGTGAGCCAGAGCAGATCGCGCAGATGGCGCAGATTGTCTGCTTTGCGCGGACGGCGATCGACGAAACGCTGCGCGCTCAGCTGCAGGAGCAGGCGGAGCGGCTTCGGATCAAGTTCGGCGCGAAGGTCACGCTGCTGCACAATGAGTTTCTGGACATTTCCTCAACCGAGGCGCGGCGGCTGCTCTTTTTCGGACTGGCCGAAGCGGTATTGCAGCCGCAGGTGCTTGCCTTCATCCAGGAAAAGGGGCTTTACGGGCTGGGAAAGGACTACCGGGGGCTGCCGTTTGAAGCATTGAAGGCCGTGAGTTTGTCGCTGCACAAAGCGTCCCGCAGGGCACATGCCGTTGGCACGAGCGAAACGGCGGCGGCGCTGGCCAGACGGTATGGCGCGGATGAAGTGCTTGCCGCGCGGGCGGGCATTTTGCACGATCTCACAAAGGCGCTGACGGGGGCGGAGCAGATCGAGTTTTGCCGCATCCACGGCATCCCCGTCACGGAGGAGGAACGCGAGAGCCCCGGCATTCTGCACGGGAAGACCGCTGCCTGGTGCGCGCGGGAGATCTTCGGCGAATGTGAGGAGGTCTGCAGCGCGATTGAGTATCACACGACCGGACGGGCGGATATGCGCCTGTTGGAAAAGATTTTGTACATCGCCGATTATATCGAGCCCACGCGGGAGCTGCCGGAGGTAGCGGCGCTGCGGGAGGCAACGTGGCGCGACCTGGACGAGGGCGTGCTGATGGGGCTGACCCAGACGCTGCGGCATCTGGAACAGACGGGCAAACCCGTCTGCAGCGCTTCGCGGGAGGCCCGGGCATATTTATTGCGCGAAAGGAAAACGCTATGAAGCTGTTTGGAAACCGGAAGGGCGCGGAGCACATTGCCGCGCGGAAAACAGAAAAGAAAACCAGCGGACTGAAACGCTGGCAGCGGGTGACCATCATCGTGGCGGCAATTGTGCTGATCCTCGGCGGGACAGTATTTGCCGTCTATAAGGCGAATGTGAAGCCGCCGGTGAAGCAGCCGGAGCCGGTGGAAGCGGAGCCGCTGCCGGAGGAGGAGACGGTCAAAAAGCCGACGGTCTATGTCCCGACAACGGAGGTGGACAAGGAGACCGGTGAGGAGACGGAGGTTGAAACCGAGCTCCCGGCGAGCCAACGCGCGGGCGTCTACAACATCCTCATCGCGGGCACGGACGGCGACGGATACCGGACGGACACGATCATCGTGGCGCATCTGGACGAGAACACGCACGAGGTCGCGCTGATGAGCGTCCCGCGCGATACCGCCGTGATGAACGGCAACGGCGGGCTGATGAAGATCAACTCGGTCTACGCGAACGGCAAAGAGGAGGGCATGGAGCGCCTGGAGCGGCGCCTTTCGTCCCTGCTCGGCTTTGAGATGGACGGCTATGTGCTGGTCAATCTCGATGCGTTCGTCAAGGTCGTCGATCTTGTCGGCGGCGTGACGGTCAACGTCCCGCAGGACATGTATTATTCCGACCCGAGCCAGAATCTGCTCATCGACCTGAAGGCGGGCGAACAGAAGCTGGACGGCAAGCAGGCCATGGGCCTCGTCCGCTTCCGCAAGGGCTATGCCTCGCAGGACATCCAGCGGACAAAGGTCCAGCAGGAATTTTTGAAGGCGCTGGCCAAGCAGTGCCTGTCCCTTGAAAACCTGACGGCGGCAAAGCTGAAGGAATATGCGGAAATTTTTAAAGAAAATGTCATCACGGATCTCAGCGTGGGAAATATGCTCTATTTTGCGCAGCAGCTGATGAAATGCGACTTCGATGCGATGAAGACCTACACGATCGAGGGCGAGGGCGCGATGATCAACGGCGCGAGCTATTATCCGCTGTATGCCTCGAGCATTGTGAAGATCGTCAACGAATCGTTCAACCCCTATGACGTGGATCTGACGGTGGCGAATGTGAACGTGGTGACGCCGGAGGTGGCGCGGACGTTCCAGAAGCCGGCGGAGCCGGTGACGCCCACAGAGCCGGAGCAGCCGGACGAGACGAAGGACCCGGAGAACCCCGGAAATCCGGAGAATCCGGATGAAACGCAGACGCCGGAAACCCCGGAGACCCCGGAAAACCCGGAAAA
>USLX01000033.1 GCA_900555665.1 uncultured Eubacteriales bacterium
CGAAGTCCTGCAATTCCTCGTCGCTCATGCCGTCGATGACCGCGCCCTCCACGGCTTCTGTGCCGTCACATAGGATACCGATCTCCCGTGCAATGGCCGCCGCTGTGATCTTATGGTCGCCGGTGATCATAATCGGACGGATACCGGCGCGGATACACTCCGCCACTGCTGCCTTGGATTCCTCGCGGGGCGGGTCCATCATGGCGATCAGGCCCAAAAAGTTCAGGCCGTTTTCATCCGCCAGACTGACTGCCGTGCTGTCCACGCGGCGGCAAGCGAAGGCCAGTACCCGCAAACCTTCGTTGGAAAACTGCTCATTGACCTGTTCGATGTTCTTTCGTTCCTCCGGCATTATAATACTGCGGTCCAGAAGCACATCCACTGCGCCCTTGGTGACCATCAGGAAGCCTCCCTCCAGTTTATGGACGGTGGACATCATCTTTCGGTCAGAATCGAAGGGAATCTCTGTCAACCGGGGCCAGCGGTTTCGGACAACGTCCTCATCAAAGCCGTTGGTCTCTCCAAGCCGTACCAGCGCCGTTTCCGTCGGATCGCCGATCTCGTTGTCACCGCTGATGGTGGCGTCGCTGCACAGCAGGGCCGCCCGCAGCAGCGGCTCTTGTATCGGGTCACGGAAATCGGCGTCCTTTGCATCAATCACCTTTCCGCCGGTATACAGTTTCTTGACAGTCATACGGTTCTGTGTCAGCGTACCGGTTTTATCTGAGCAGATCACAGACACGCTGCCAAGCCCCTCCACCGCCTGCAAATGGCGGATGATGGCGTTTTCTTTCGCCATTTTCCGGGTTCCGAAGGACAGCACGATGGTGACGATGGAGCTGAGCGCCTCGGGGATGGCCGCCACCGCCAACGCGACGGCAAAAAGGAAGGCGTTCATCACGTTTTCATGCCGCCAAAACACGCTGACAGCAAACAGCACCGCGCAGATTGCAAGAATCATAATCGACAGCTTTTTGCCGAACTGATCCAGACTGACCTGCAGCGGGGTTTTCCGTTCCTCCGTGCTTTTCAGCAGCAGAGCGATTTTTCCCATTTCGGTGTCCATGCCAGTGGCCGTCACCAGAAAGCGGCCCCGCCCATAGGTGACGAAGCTGCCGGAGAAAACCATGTTTTTCCGGTCTCCCAGTGCGGTTTCTCCGCTGATCTCATCCGTATCCTTTTCTACCGGAAGGCTTTCACCGGTGAGGGCGCTTTCCGCGCACGTCAGGCTGGCACATTCCAGAAGGCGTCCGTCCGCACAGACGGAATCGCCCGCTTCCAAGATCACCACATCACCGGGAACCACCTCACGCCCTGGGATCTGTACGATCTGACCGTCCCGCAGCACCTTGGCGGTGGGAGCGGACATCTGTTTCAGGCTGTCCAGTGACGCGGCTGCCTTGACGGTCTGAACGGTTCCCAGAATTGCGTTCATGGTGATGACTGTCAGAATGACGATCATGCTCTCTACATCGCCCATACAGGCGGAAATGACAGCCGCCAAAATCAGAATCAGCACCAGAAAATCTGCGAACTGTCCCAGAAATATCTGCAAAACGCTTTTCTGCTTTCCAGCGTGCAGCTCGTTGGCACCATATTTCTCCAGACGACTCTTCGCATCCGCCTGTGTCAGGCCTGATTCCTGACAGCCCAGCCCCCTGAACAGTTCCATCCGGGATTTTTCCCAAACCTGTTTTTCGTGTTTCATGTTCCGTGACTCCTTTCAACGGACGCAAAAAAGGCAAGCCCTTTTGCGTCAATGTCTTTCCATTGATACAAAAGTCTCGCCTTTTCAATCCGCGGCGGAGCCAAACGGCTCGTACTGACGCTGACGGATACACAAAGCTGTGCCAGCTACTCCCTTTTGAGGGTAGGATACACTGTTCTTCTGGCATTGTCAAGAATACACCCTGTAAAATTTTTCTGAATTTTTCTGAAGAAGCGTTGACTGCTTCCGACATTTTCTCTATGATAAGGTTCTGCAAATGCCCTGATAAATTCCACTTGCTGTTTTCTTTACAATAACCTTGATCAGGAGTACGCAATATGTTCAACGCAAACCCAGGTGAATCTTGCACTGCAACTGCGGCGCCGTCTTGCAGTCTCTGGAAAACATGGCGCAAAAATCTGCTGCTGTTCTGCTCTGCCAGCGTCTATATCGAGCTTTGTCTGCACCTGTGTGTATATCGTTCACTGGACCGCTATGCGGTCTACCTGTTTCTGTTCGGTCTGCTGGGCGGCGTGCTCAGCTCCCTGCTGGTCTCATGCCTGCCCGGCGTCGCGCGGCAGATCGCGGGATGCATTCTGGTAGCCGCGCAGGTGCTGTTTGCCGAGGTGCAGCTGGTTTATCAGGTGATCTTCGGAAACTTCATGCCCATCAACGAGATCAGCATGGGCGGAAATGTTGTCACAAATTTTGCCTCGCAGATCCTTTACAGCATCGGCAGGAACCTTTCGACAATCCTTTTGCTGCTGATACCGCTGCCTGTGACGATCCTCTGCCTTGCGCTGCGGAAACCGGGCGCACTGAAGCGCCGGCTCCGCTGGCGGCAGGCGCTTGCGTCCGCTGGTGTTTTTCTTGGGCTGCTGGTCATAGCTGCAAGTCTCATGCTTTCCGGTCGAAACAAGCCGCTTTCCGTGTACCATACCTTCTGCAACGTGAACACCTCCACCGACAGCAGCTATAAGAAGGTCGGTATGCTGGCCACCACGGCGCAGGAGCTTCGCTATATGCTCTTCGGCAGCCGCAGCGGCACATCTTCGATCACGCCGTCCTCTCTGGGTGCAAGCAGCAGCCCGCGGACCTACAGCAGCAATTCCTATAATGTGATCGAAAGCATTGATTTCGCCGCCCTGGCAAGCGGCACCAACGACGAAACTCTGAAAAATACGGATCAGTATCTGGCGACCGTGATCCCCACCCGAAAAAATAATTACACCGGTCTTTTGAAGGACTATAACCTGATCACGATCTGCGCCGAGAGCTTCTGCCCCTGGTTCATCAGTGAGGAACTGACGCCGACGCTCTACAAGATGACCCATACCGGCATCATTTTTGAAAATTACTATGGTACCTTCCAGTCTGTCACCACCAACGGTGAGTACACCATGTGTATGGGGCTGTATCCGGATATGTCCCGTACAAAAACCGATTCCAGCTTCAATGTGGCAGGTACCAATTATCTGCCGTTCTGCCTGGGCAATGCGCTCAAAGAGATGGGCTATCAGACCTGGGCCTATCACGACTACATCGGGGATTTTTATAACCGGAACATCACCCACGCCAACATGGGCTACACCTTCCAGGCAGCGGATTCCGGTCTGGATATCAAAATCGACT
Organism: uncultured Eubacteriales bacterium; assembly: GCA_900555665.1. Taxonomy (GTDB): domain Bacteria; phylum Bacillota; class Clostridia; order Oscillospirales; family Oscillospiraceae; genus CAG-170. Next base: position 3,341 of record USLX01000033.1, read on the forward strand.
GGCCCTCGTCCGATCTGGAGATGATGCAGGCCTCCGTAGACGACTATATCGGAAGCGAAACGCCCTTCCACGCCTATTACATGACCTTCAGCGGCCACTACCAGTACAACTGGGACAACGCCATGAGCGCAAAAAACAAAGATGCGGTGAAGAGCCTTCCCGATTCCGAGCCGGTCAAGGCGTATATCGCCTGCAATTTGGAGTTGGAGTATGCACTGGAATACCTGACGCAGCGGCTGGAGGCGGCCGGCATTGCAGACAAGACCTGCATCGTCCTGACCAACGACCATTATCCCTACGGTCTAACCGAGACAGAATACAATGAGCTGGCAGGTCAAACGCTGGACACCACCTTTGAAAAATACCGCAACAGCTTCATCTGTTATGTCCCCGGTCTTCCAGAGAATATCGTGGTGGATGAATACTGCTCCACGGCGGACATTCTGCCGACGCTTCTGAACCTGTTCGGCGTGGACTATGATTCGCGGCTGCTGGCAGGTACTGACGTGTTATCCACCGGGATCCATATGGCCGTACTGTCGGACAAGTCTTTTTTGACGAAAACCTTCCGCTATGACGCCGGGTCTGAGACCGTCATCCCCGCGCATGCGGACGCCAGCATCTCCGACGAAACGCTCGAGGCGTACCGTCTCTATGTAGAAAACAAGTTCCAGCTCTCCAGCAATATTGTCAACAGTGATTATTACGCGCACGTCTTCGACAAACAGCCGAGCGGCGGCAGTCTGGAAGACACCGTGGTATTTACGGACATCAAGAGCATTTTCAATCAGGCCAGCGTCCTGTATATGTACCGCAATGGGTATGTGGATCCGGAAACACCGGATGCCTTCGGCGGAAAGGCCAGAGCGAAGCTGGGCGAATTTGTCGATGTACTCTACCGGATCGCCGGACGCCCCGAAACGGACAGCTCCGCTCTTCCGCCTGATTCTGAAAGTGAGGACTTTGACGGCACCGATCCCTATTACGACGCTGTATGCTGGGCCTGGCAGAAACGGCTCCTCCGGCAGGATGATGTGTGTACTGCAAGCACAGAGAAAGTGGACTATCAAACCGCGTGCGTGCTGATCTACCGCTATGCGGCTATGGCCGGCGTCGATACGGCAGTAGACCGGACACAGCTCCAGCAGACCATACAGAGTGAGCCGCAGCTCCGTGCCGAAGCTGTCCGCGCCATGCTCTGGTGCAATCAGACCGGCATCACCACACGCGACAGCGACCTTCCCGATCTGCTGGATGCCTCCGATACCCGCATCAGCCGCTATCAGATGACGTCGTTTCTATTTTATCTGTGTACTTACGAGCTGCAGCCAGAAGACTAAGGATAGGATTTGAAACGATCTTGATAATTGACCGACATGTAAAAATGCGCTGCTTGTAATTCTGCAAGCAGCGCGTCTTTCTGTTTTTTCTGAAATGTTGTTCTGGCAATGATAGGACCGTGACTAAGGTCGCCGCGGCGTGTCTGGACGTGTACGAAGAAGAAGGCGACCTGTTCTACGAGGACTGCTCGGAGGAGATCGTGGCGGATGACACGCTGGTGCGGCTGATTTCCATGCCGAATGTTATCGTGACCTCGCACCAGGCCTTTCTCGCGAAGGAAGCGCTCGGCAATATCGCCGCCACAACGGTGGACAACCTTCTGAAGTTTGCGCGCGGCGAGCCGTCGCCGGAGACGGAGGTCTGCTATCACTGTGCGCAGAAGGAACCCTGCCGTGCGCAGACGGCCGGGAGCGCAAAAGGGACTGCCTCACCGGGAGGCAGTCCCTTTTTTGAGTGTGTTATTGCAGCGATACCGTTCTTCTCGCGCTCTCGTCGAAGGCGCGGATGAGGATGGCCGCCGCTTCGCTCCGACGAAGGGAGCTTGCCGGATAGAAGGTGCCGCTTCGGTCGGAGCCGGTCAGAACGCCCGCGCGATAGAGCGTATAAATTTCTGCCGCGTAGCGGTCGCCGGTTTTGATATCCGGCAGCGCGTCGGCGCCGATCTCGTTGATCGCGGTGTAAGACTTCGCCGCGCCGTAGAGGATGTGCGCAAACTCATCGCGCTGCACCGGCGCGTTCAAGGCTTCGGCGCTGCAGCGGAGATATGCCTCCTCGACGATACCGTTCGTGACGGCGTATTCCAGATAGCTGCGGTACCACGGGCTTCCGTTTTCCAGCGTGACCTCGCTGGTCTGCAGGCGCTGGTGGAGCGCGGCGGCAAGCTTGATCGCCTGTGCAACCGTCAGTGAACCGTCCGGCCGGAAGTGTGTTTTGTCCACGCCGTCGATCAGCCCGTTTGCCCACGCGCTGCAGACCGCGTCCGCGTACCAGGCCGAGGCCGGAACGTCGACAAAGGGATTGCCGCTGACAAACTCCGCTTCGATGCGGACAGTGGAGTTCGGCATGAGGAAGGTATAGCTGCCGTCGGTCTTTTTCGTGACCGGGATGCGCTTGCCGTTTGCATCCGTGACGCGCAGCGAACCGAGGAGATAGCCGGTGTTCGGCTCTGCGCGGACGGGTACGGTGCTGCCGGGGAGTGCGCTCGGGGGCGCCTGAATGCGTCCGTGCTCCGTCTCCGCGACGCGGATGCTCACGCCCGCGGCGAGGGAGTAGACGCTGAAGGCGGTCGGCGCGGTGGTATAGGCGGTGTAGTTCGCGCTCTCCTCCAGCTCGGCGTAGATGTAATAGGTGCCGCTGAGGAGCTTTCTTCCTTCATTGGCCGACCAGAGCGTGCCGCCGGAGCTTTGCTTTTCCCCGGTGTAGTAGAAGCGCACCTGCGCATTGCCGGGATTGGCGCTGAGCGTGGGCGTGGGCGGCGTCGAGCCGCAGGCAAAGCCCTGCATGAGAACGGTGATCTCACCGGGCGCCGCCTTGGCGATCGACCAGGCAATCTGCTTGTCCTCGCTTGTGCCGTCCGGCCAGGCATAGTTTTTCTTGTCCGTCAGGCTTGCCGTCGCGGTGTAGTCCCCGGCGTTTTTCGCGGTGTTGTTCCGGAGCGTATAGTGCGCGCCCTCGGGGAGGGCCACGCCGGTCTGCGTTTCGCCGTTGTAGACGAGGCCGCTCACGGCGGTGGGCAGTGCGACGGTGGCCGGCGCGATGGTAAAGCGCCAGGTCTGCGCGTCGCTGACAGCATTTCCGGCGGAGCAGGCGTTGTAATTCCCGTCGCCGCCGAGGGCGATGGAGATCTGATAGGTTCCCGCGTCGGTCGGGGGCGTCGGCGAGCCGTTATAGAGCACGGTGATCGTGCCGGTATACGGCGCGTAGCCGTCGCTGCCGGCCTCCTTCGCGGTGACGGAGGCAAGCTTCTGATTTCCGTCGTAGGTGCGCTCGGTGGGCAGCGTGCAGGTAAAGAGCAGTGCGGGCGCGTTGCCCTTGGTGATGGTCAGCGCGATATCGCGCGTGACGGTCTGCGTCAGCGCGTCATAGCCCTCGACGCCGCTCCAGTCGTAGAACAGCTTTTCGTCGTCGCTGAGCGTGTAGCGCGCCTGAGCGGACGTGGTCCCGGCCGGGAGGCGGGCATCCGCAGCGTCTACCCAGCTCCAGCCTGCGGGCGGGGTGATGTCATCCAGTTTGGTGCCGTAGGGATAGGAGCTCGTGGTCAGTGTCGGCGTCGCCAAGCTGGTCGTCGCCCGGATGAGCTGCCGCTTCATCCAGAAGTAATAGGTCATGGTCTTGCTGGCGTCGTTTTTGGCCGTCACCGTGATCGGATACGGGCCATCGATCCTGGGCTTCGACACATCCTGCCAGATATTCGGCCAGAGGCTTGGCGTGACATATTCCGCATAGACCGTCTTCCCTTCGCCGGGCGCCAGCACCACAGTTTTTATGAACTCCTTTTCGGCGTCTCTCCCAAAGTAGAACTGGTTGAGGGGGACAGTGCTGGCTGCATACAGCGCCACCTCCAGCGTCTCCGAGCCGATGTTCTGGATCGTGAAGGTCTTGGTCTGATTCTCATTCGCCTCCGGCGTGTCGTAGGTCACGTCGTCATACTGCAGAATATTCTCCCCGTCCTCTTCCTTCCAGCCCGAGATGCGCAACCCGAAGTCGCCATTTTTCACCCAGCCGGCATAGAGCGTCGTGTCCTGGGTGAACCTATCCTCGTTCGTATACATCCGGGTGCATTCCTGATCATAATACCAGCCGGTGCAGAGATAGCCGTCTGTCGTATCCAGCTTTTGGATATTCGCACGGTAGTTCTTCGGGACGATGATCGGATTCGGCCTGTCCCCATGTCCGTTGTTGTCCAGTGTGAGCGTCCAGCCGGGGACGAGCTTCACATATTTGTTGACCCAATAAGTATTGCGGTCAGGATAGGTGACAAACGCCGCCGTTTTCTCGTCCGCGCCTGCGAAGGTCGCCGCCTTTTCGGGATTGACACTGGCCTTGCTGCTAAGTTTCATCGCAATCGCAGCATCCGTGCCGCTGGCGATCACAGTCCCGCCGGTGGCGGTCAGCTTGCCAGTGTCGATCAAGTCAAAGGCATTTTGTTCGCCGCTCAGCGTGATCTCCGCATTGTTCGAAATACGCAGCTCGCTGTTGGCGTTGATCTGGAAGCTTGCAAGTCTGGGCGAACTGGAAGCCGCCGTCGTATGCTCGATCTTGCCGCCGCTCATGGTGAAGACCGACGGCGACTGTGCGCTGCTGCCGGCAAGATAGACCTCATGCGAACCGTTGGCGGCGCTGTTTGCGGAGATCGTGCCGCCTGTCATCGTGATGCTGGCGTCCATCGCATAGATCGCGCCGCCCTTGCCGTAGCCGGTGGCCTTGTTGCCGCGGATCTGTGCGCTGCCGCCGATCTCGACGGCAGAAGGCTTGTCGCCTGTCTCGGAACCGGTGCACGCATAGATCGCGCCGCCGTTTTGGGCGCTCTCATTTCCTTCTATGACGGCGCTGCCGTCGATCGTGAGCCGGGTGCCGTTCTTCACATAGAACGCGCCGCCATTGCTGCTCTTATTGTTCGTGATCCTAGCGCTGCCGCCGATGTGGATGGTCGCGTTTGAGGCGTAAATGACGCCAAAACCGACGGTTGCACAGTCCTTGATCTCGCCGCCGGTCATGTTGAAGGTATTGTCTCTGCTGGTTATGCCGACGACAATGCCACTAAGTCCGTTCGGCGTGGTGCAGTTTTGAATGACGCCGCCTTCCATGTTGAAGGTCGTTTTTGGCCTGCTGAGGTTGATGACCGAGAGCGAGTATGTACCGCCGAAACGCTCGATCATGCCGGACTTCATTGTAAAGGTGGAGCCCCTTTTAAGCGAGACGGCGCCCGCGCGGCAGGTTTTTGTGCCCTCTCCGTCCTGATATTCCTGACCGAGATACGCAAAGGTCAGCTTGCCGGTCTTTTCCGGGCTGCTGTCCATCAGCGTGAAGGAGGCTTCGATCTTTTGGGGCTCATCGCCGACGACGAACATGGCATAGCCGTTGTATTCTTCCTTGGTGGGCGGCCTCAGGGTGATCGTGTAGCCGTTCAGGTCCAGCGTGAGATCGCCGTAGACATATATGTTGTTGGGTTTGGTGACATCAAAGCTCTGAGTGACCTTGACATAGTGCGTGCCAGGGGACTGTGCCTGTGTGCGCAGCTCGGTTTCAGTGCTGATTTCAGTCCAATTCACGTTGGCTGGGACATCTTCCGCACTCGCCGTGACACAGAGCAGCGCCGCACAGGCGGCGAGCGCGATCAAAATCGCAAAAAATCGTTTCATAGCTTCTCCTCCGTCTGAAAATTCCGGCCCCGGCTCTCCGCCATTGCCGATTCATACCCTTCTTCCACCTGCCGAACCGTCTGCGCGACCACGGCCTGCGCCGCCGCGTGCAGATCCATCCCCGCCGCCGCGTCCACGACCGGCAGATAGCTCTCCTCCGGCACGCGGTAGATGCGGAAGCAGCACCCCAGATAGCGCCGCAGCTTCGCCTCCATCGTAAAATAGAGGTCGCAGGGCTTTGCCATAAAGCCGCGCGTGATGCTCGCCGAGGCGATATCCAGCTCGTAAAAATCCCGTGCCGTCGCCTCGGGGAGATAGGGGCCGAAGATGTGCGCCAGCTTTTCCGCCGTGCTCTGGTAGATAAACTCCGACGTCGACGGCAGCGTATATGCCGTGACATAGAGCTCGCGCAGCTGCTCGGAGCATTCGGCGATGTGCATCTGCAAACTCGTCTCCACCGCGTAGATCTGCAGCGGATCGGCCTGCGCGCCCAGCATCCGCTCCACGGTCTGAAACTGCCCGGCAAACATATGCCGCACCAGCTCCAGCAGCACGCCCTCCTTATTGCCGTAGAGATAAAACGGCGACCCGTTGGACACGCCCGCAAGCTCCGCGACCTCGCGGCTCGACGCCCCGGCGTAGCCCTTCTCCAGAAATACCTTCGCCGACGCGCTGAGAATCTTCCGCCGGGTCTGCGCGCCGCGCGCCTGGATCGGTTCCCGCATGGAATCCGCCCTTTCATTCGTAAACTTATTCGCAAATAAATTATAACGGATCTGCCCCACAATTGCAAGAGAAAAATGGGAAAGGCGCGCAGCTCCGCGAGCCGGGCGGAACAGGCACGTTTCATGACAGTTCCTTTCGAGGTTATCCGTCTCCAGGGTGTATTCTTTCGTGCAGCACGCCTTTGCGGCGATGGCAAGCGGGCGCAAGGAAGATTTCCGTTTCCGTTCGGCAAACTTGTGCTACAATAGAAGAACTTCAAACCAAGGGAGCGCGAAGGACACATGTGGGTTTTGTATGCGTTTGCCTCGGCGCTGTTTGCGGGGCTGACGGCGGTGCTCGCCAAGTGCGGAATCCGGAAGACGGATTCGACCGTGGCGACCGCGATCCGCACCATCGTGGTGTTGATTTTTTCGTGGGTGATGGTCTTCCTGGTCGGATCGCAGGGGCAGATTGCGGAGATCGGCGGGAAGACGCTGCTGTTTTTGATCCTGTCGGGGCTTGCGACCGGGGCAAGCTGGCTGTGCTGTTTCCGGGCGCTGCAGGACGGGCCGGCGAGTGTGGTCGCGCCGATTGACAAGCTGAGCATTCTGGTGACGACTTTGTTCTCGTGGCTGGTCTTCCACGAAAAGCTGACAAAAAAGGCCGTCATCGGCCTAGTCTTTGTCATCGGCGGAACGCTTTTGATGCTGTTATAGTGCCAAGGCCCCGGCCGCGTTTCGGCCGGGGCATTTTTGTGCTGCCTGTCGGGACGCAGGAAATCCGAGGCGGACGATCTGCATCCGCATCGCCCCGTCGCCCAGCGCCGCAAGAAACCGGAAAAAGCGGCTGACAGAGGGGCGGCGAAGGCTCTGGTATCCCTGCATATAGCCGCGTTGACAATGTTCATGGCGAAGCGGTCTTCTTTTTCGAAATCCGGCAGGTCGGCGATCAGGCGCCGATCCGTTTGCCCGGCCTTGGCGCTGACGGTCTTCGCGGTTTTGGCCGGGAGGGCGAACTCCTGCGTCGGGTGCCTTTCAAATGAGGTGGAAAACAGCACCCACATTCCCCAGGGCTGACCGAAGTATTGCATGGGAAGCTCTCCTTTTGCGGGTTTGCTTTGAATCGGTTCCCGGTATTTAGTTAAATATGTTTAACCAATGTCGATTCAAACGGCCGCGCGCAGCGGCCGTTGTGTTTATTTTGAACAGGTTTTGAAATTTGCAAGAGGGTTTTAAAATTTTCCGGCCCGCATCGCAGGCCGGGACGGCTCAATCCTGCCGGTGGAGAATGCGATAGACGGCGGCCAGATCCATGCTCCCGCGAACGGCGTCGGCAAGCAGGTCATACTGCTGCTCCTTATATGCGCGCAGGTCGAACGACCCGAGCGCGGAGGCGTCGAGACCGCGGCGATCGCAGAGGGCCTTTAAAACCGCGTCGGCAACACCGGGGGCGTCGAAAAGGCCGTGGACATAGCTGCCGTAGACATTGCCTGTACCGACCAGCGCGGGCTTCGGCGCGGCGCTGCGGCCCATGTGGATCTCATAGCCCTCGTAGGCAAGGCCGTTGAGCGCGGAGAACACACCGGGTACGCCGGAGAAGACGCCGGAGGTCTGTCGCTGGATCTTGTCCCCCTGGAAGACCGTCTCCATGTCGAGCAGGCCGAGGCCGCGCAGCTCCCGGCCCGGGGTGGATTCCACGCCGTCCGGATCCAGAATGCGTTGGCCGAGCATCTGATAGCCGCCGCAGACGCCAAAAATCAGCGTACCGCGCGCAGCTTGCTGCAAAATGGCACTCTCCAGGCCACTCTCTCGCAGCCAGACCAGATCGGCAATGGTGCTCTTGGTACCGGGGAGGAAGATGAGATCCGGCTGGCCGAGCTCCCGCACGGATGTCACATAGCGCAGCGAAACATTGGCATAGCGCTCGAAGGGCGAAAAGTCGGTAAAATTGGAGAGGTAGGGCAGACGGATGACGGCAAGATCGAGGAGCTTGCGCGCGGTTTGGGCGGTGAAGCGGGAGGTGAGGCTGTCTTCGTCGTCGACGTCAACGTGTGTATACGGCACGACGCCGAGGACAGGGACGCCGCAGAGCTGCTCCAACATCTCGAGCCCCGGAGCGAGGATGCTGCGGTCGCCCCGAAACTTGTTGACGATGGTACCCTTGACACGGGCTCGCTCTTCTGGCTCGAGAAGGGCAACCGTGCCATAAAGCTGGGCAAAGACGCCGCCGCGGTCAATATCGCCGATGAGCAGCACCGGCGCGTCAACCAGCTCCGCCAGGCCCATATTGACGAAATCGCCCTGCTTGAGGTTGATTTCGGCGGGGCTGCCCGCACCCTCGATCACGATGACGTCATATTCCGAAGCCAGACTCTCATAGGCCGTCATGACGGCAGGGAGCAGCTCGCGCTTGCGGGCATAGTAGTCCATGGCGCGCAGATTGCCCAGGACGCGGCCGTTCACGATAACCTGGCTGCCGGAATCGGTGGTGGGCTTGAGCAGGATGGGGTTCATGCGCACGTCGGGTGCAATCCCCGCCGCCTCGGCCTGGACAACCTGGGCGCGGCCCATCTCGCCGCCGGAAGCGGTGATAAAGGAATTGAGGGCCATATTCTGGCTCTTAAAGGGGGCCACGCGGTAACCGTCCTGCCGGAAAATACGGCAGAGCGCGGCGGCGAGCAGGCTCTTGCCCACGTTGGACATGGTGCCCTGGAGCATGATGTTCAGTGCCATGACGGATCCTCCATACAGCGCCCCAGCGCGGTGAGCAGCGCGGCGTTTTCTTCATGTAAGCGGACGGCGGTGCGATACCAGCCGGGGCCCAGCCCGGAGTAGTTGGCGCAATTGCGGATGGCAATGCCATCCCGGCGCAGCGCTGCGTCCAGCCCCGGCGGGGCGGAAAAGAGCAGATAGTTGGCCTCGGACGGAATGACCTTCAATCCGAGGGCCCGCAGACCGCCGGAAAGGAAGGCACGCTCCGCCGCGATTTGCACGCGGGCACGCGCAGGCCAATCCGGTTCCTGCAGCGCGGCCGCGCCGGCGGCCTGCGCAGGCAGCGAGACGTTCCACGGCTGCACGGATGAGGCCATCGCGCCGAGCAGGGCCGCATCCGCCGCGAGGCAGTACCCCACGCGCACCCCGGCAAGGGCGTAGCTTTTGGTGAGCGCCTTCAAAATCAAAAGGTTGGGATAGGCAGGAAGCAGATCCTTGGCGGAAGGGGCGTCTGTAAAGTCCAAAAAACATTCGTCGAGCAGCACCTGCGTGGACTGGGCGCGGCAGCGCTCCAGCACCTGCTCCAGAAGGGGGCGCGGAAGCAGGCGGCCCGTGGGATTATTCGGCGAACAGAGAAACAGCACATCCGGCCGCTCCCGCGCGAGGGAGTCCAGCAGTCTCCCGTCCGGCAAAAATCCATCTTCAGCGGAGAGCGGATGGCGCAGGATGGCGGCGCCAAAATGGCGCGCAGCAGCGCTGTATTCCGAAAACGTGGGCGCAAGCTCCAGCACGCGCCGGGGCCGCAGCGCGTCGCAGTACGCATAGATGAGCTCCGCCGCGCCCGCGCCGCAGAGGATTGTCTCCGGCGGGAGCGATTCGTGCACGGCAATGGCCGCCAAAAGTGCACGGCAATAGGGATCCGGATATTGGCGGACGTCCGCCGCCGCAGCTTGCAGCGCGGCAATGACCCGGAGCGGCGGGCCGAGGGGATTGACATTTGCGGAAAAATCCAGACGGACGGGCGCGCCGTAGACATCTCCGCCGTGCGGGTTGTCGGTTCGATAGAGCATAGCAGTTCCTCAGAAAATGCAGATCGCCTTGACGGCGGCCATGACCAGAAGGACGAGGATCGCCGTGAGGGTCATGAGGCGGCAGGCGTGGGGGATATCGTCGGGCCGGATGGGACGGATGGGATCTCCGATGGTGTCCTTCCGGTGGAGCACGCCGTGATACCAGGCGTCGCCCGCAAGGCGCAGCCCCAGAAGGCCGGCGCAGACGGACTCGGTCTGGGCGGAGTTGGGGCTGGCGTGGCGATAGCGGTCGCGCCGGAAGATGCGCCAGCCGCCCTTGACATCCAGCCGCAGCAGCCAGCCCGCAGCCAGCATAAACATCGCCGAGAGGCGGGCCGGAATCAGATTGAACAGATCGTCCATCTTCGCCGGGACAAAGCCAAAAAATTGATAGGGCGGATCGATGTAGCCGAGCATGGAGTCCATCGTGTTCACAGCCTTATAAAAAAAGCCGAGCGGCGCGCCGCCGATGGCCAGATAGAACAGTGGGGCGACCACGCCGTCGGATGTGTTTTCCGCAACCGTTTCGACGGCGGCGCGCGTGACACCGTCGGCATCGAGGCAGGCCGTATCGCGGCCCACGATCATGGAGACGGCACGGCGGGCATCCTCGAGTGAGCCGGAGCGGAGCGCGGCATAGACCTTCATGCTCTCGTCGCGCAGGGATCTGGTGGCCAGAATCTGCCAGCACATCACGCTCTCCACCGCAAGCCGCAGCCAGACGCTCACGCGCATGCAAACCGCAAGGGTGAGCGCCGGAAGCGCCGTGGCAATCAGGGCCGTGAGCACCCAGAGGCAGGCCCCGGCGGCGCGCTCCGCGCGGGGCGTTTTGGGAAAGAGGCGGCGAAACAGGCGCTCAAGCGCAGAGATCAGGCGGCCGATGATGACGACCGGGTGCAGGCCTGTGTGCGGATCGCCGAGCAAAAGGTCGATGCAAAAACCGAGAAGGAGGGCGAAGAGCGACCATTTCATCCCATCTCGCCTCCGTTTTGCAGCGTAAAGAGGAAAACCGGGTTCTGCGCCTGCATCAGATGATAGGGCCCCGCCGGTTTTGCCCGGGACACCTGCACCTGGACACACTCCGCCGTTGAAAACTCCGCCATGCAGGCCGTGAGCGCCGCAGCAGACTCCAGCGTGACGGCTGCAGCGACGATACGCACCTGCGGATTTTTTTCCAGCGCGGTTTGCAAAATGGCGTGCAGATTTCCCGCCGTACCGCCCAGGAAGACATGCGTCGGGGCAGGAAGGCCGGCGCAGGCCTCCGGGGCCGTGCCGCAGATGACCTCCAAATTTTCAAGGCCGAAGGACGCCCGGTTCGCGGCAATCAAGGCCAGGGCCGTCTCGTTTCGCTCGATGGCATAAACGCGGCCCTTCGGTGCCTGCAGCGCCATCTCCACGGAGACAGAGCCCGTGCCCGCGCCGACATCCCAGCAGACGGCGTTCTCGGGGAGGGCAAGCTTGGACAGGCAGACGGCGCGCACCTCGCTTTTCGTCATGGGAACGACGTGCCCCGGCTCCTGCGCGCGCAGGAAAAGCTCGTCCGGGAGCCCCGGCGTCACGGCGGAAGGGGCCGGATTTTCCAGAAGCGCAACGCTGAGGGGCGCGAAGGTATGGCCGCAGAGCTCCGCAGCCGTCCCGCAGGTGACGGCCTCGTCCGGATAGCTCAAACGCTCGCCCACGCTGACGCGCACATCGCCAAGCCCCGCATCCCGCAGCCGGCGGCAGAGCGCGGCCATGCCATCTTCTCCGCCAACCAGGGCAAATACACGCGCATGGCGGCGGACGTCGGATACAATGTCGTGCGTGCGGCCATGGAGGCTGACGGGCACGACGTCCTCATAGCTGACGCCGAGGCGCGCGCAGAGGACGCTCAGCGAGCTGAGCCCCGGAAGCACACGCACCCGGCAATCCGCAAGGCGGGGCAGGAGCTTTTTCGTGCCGCTGAAAAAGCCGGTGTCGCCGGACATGATGACGGCGAAACGCGCGCATGCGGGGTGCGCCGCGATGGCGTCGGCAATGGCTTCCGGCGCGATGGCCTCCATGCAGAGGCGGCCGGGAGCGGCGACGGCGGAGAGCATGCGCTTTGCGCCGATGAGGCAGTCCGCAGTCCGGATGGCCTCACGAACTTCGCCCGTCTGCGCGCACTCCGCGCCGGGGCCGAGCCCCACGATGCTGACCGCCGGCCGGCGCCGGAAGGAAAACCGCGCGCAGAGCGCGGAAACCGTCTCCTCCAGGCTGCGCCCGTCCGTTTCCGCCGGGCGACCGATGACGAGCAGCCGCGCACCGGTCTGCGCAGCGGCCGCAGCCTTTTCTGCAAAGCCCCCCGCCGCGCCGCCGTCTTTTGTGACAAGCCAGCGCGCGCCGGTGCTCCGCAGCAGGGCGGCGTTGAGTTCTTCCGAGAAGGGCCCCTGCATGGCCAGAATATGCGCGGGCGGAAGACCGGCTGCGCGGCAGGCCTCCAGCGAGGCCGGAAGCGGCAGAACTCTGGCCCAGCAGCGCTCCGCAAAGCCCGGCAGGGCCGCATAGTGCGCCAGCTCCTTGCTTCCGGTTGTGAGCAGAATATTCCCCTCTGTTTTGCACAAAAGCTCAACTGCTTTTTCGGTATTTTCCACAAAGACCGCGTCCTCCGGGGCGGCGGACGCCCCGCGAAGGAGCCGCCAGGTCTCCGTTCCGGTCTCCAGGCAGGCCTTGCGGATGCTGGCGCTGATGGAGGCCGCATAGGGGTGCGTCGCGTCGATGACCAGGTCAAACCGCTCCTGCCGGAGCAGGCCGGCGATCTCGCCGACCGGAAGACGGCGGGCAGAGACGGTCAGGCGGTCCGACTCCGGCAGAAGCGCCTGGCCGTAGTCCGTGGCCACGCAGGCGGTGATCCGGCAGGGCTGCGTATTCAAGAATTCCACCAGTTCGCGGCCCTCTGTTGTGCCGCCGAAGACGCAGATTTTATACATTTCGATATCCTCTCGGCGTGATAAGCCGGCCATTTATCACTTTTGTGGAAGAATTTCCAACAAATACGGTGCAGAACATGTCCACCTCAGCCTCGCGCAGCGCGCCGAGCGTCAGGATGCGGCTGCTCTGCCCCTCGCGGCCGATGTTGCGGACAATGCCGCAGAGGCGCTCCTCCGGCAGGACGCGCAGCAAAATGTCGCACGCGCGCTTTAAGTGGTCGGGGCGGCCGTGGCTCGCGGGGTTGTAGATTGCGAGGGCGAAGTCGCCCTCCGCCGCGCAGCGCAGCCGCTTTTCGATGGTCTCCCACGGAGTCAGGCGGTCGGAGAGGCTGATGACCGCAAAATCGTGCGTCAGCGGCGCGCCGAGCACCGCGCCGCCGCTGCACGCGGCGGTCAGCCCGGGGACGACCTCGACCTCCGGCTCGCTGTTCTCGCCGCGCAGCTCATAGACCAGCGCGGCCATGCCGTAGATCCCGCTGTCGCCGGAGCAGACGAGGGCCACGGTTTTCCCGTCCCTCGCAAGCTCGAGCGCCATCTGGCAGCGCCTGGCCTCCTGCGTCATCGGCGTGGAGACCAGCTCTTTGCCGGGATAGCGATTCTTGACCAGGTCGACATAGACCGGATAGCCCACAATCACATCGCATTCCGCCAGCGCGCGGTCTGCGCGGACGGTCATATTCTCATAGTTTCCGGGGCCGATGCCCACAACGAATACCTTAGCCAAAGTCTGCCTCCCAATGTTCCGCCGCGACGGCAACCGTAACGCCGTCGCAGGCTGTTTTTTTCACGAGCAGCCGCTCTGCATCCAAAAATGCGGCGCGCTCGCAGACATTCTCCACGCCGGTGACGGCGCGGACGAAGTCGGAGCCTGTAAACTCGCCGGGGACGGCTTGCAGCTGCGATGCGGAATAAAAATGCGCGGGCCAGCCATGTGCTGCGCAGGCGGCAAGCAGGCCGGGCTCGTGTTCTTTCAGATCGATCGAGAAAACACCCAGGATCGCAGCAGGATCCAACCGGTTTTCCGCGAACACCTTGCCGATTGCTTCCTCCACTGCCTCCCGGGAAATCCCCCTGCGGCACCCGATGCCGACACGCAGCACACGCGGCACAAGGCGCAGCGTGCGCGCGAACGGTGCTGAAAACCGATATCCAACATAGATGCCAAGCGCACCGGACCCGCCCAAAACAAGGCCGTCCGGCAGGGGTTCGCCAATCGGAAAATCGCTGCAAAACGGCACGGAATGCTCCAAAATCTCTGCTGAAACCGCCTTGGCCAGCCCCATGTCAGAGATCGCGCAGCCGCGCTCCGTCGCCCAGGTGTCGACTGAAAACTTTCCATTCACGTCCGTCGCCGTGGTGACGACGGCTGTCGCGCCAAGTGCCGCGGCAAGCCTGCGCGCGAGCGCATTGGCCCCACCGATGTGGCCGGAGAGGAGCGGAATGACGAAATTGGCCCGCTCGTCGAGGCAGAGCACCGCCGGATCTGTCCGCTTGTCGCGGACATAGGGTGCGATCTCCCGCACGGCAATCCCGGCCGCGCCGACGAAAATCAGCGCGGCCATTTCCGAAAACGCCGCGCCATAGACCGTTTTTTCCAGCGGCAAAAACCTAGCCTCCTCCAGCCGCGGCACGGCATAGCATTTCGCGTGCGCCTCCGGCAGCGCGGCCAGCACCCGCCTGGCCGTCCCGCAGCCGGTGTGGCTGTAGGCGAAGATCGCAAGGTTCATCGCGTCGCCTCGCGGAATTCTGTCGTGAAGGAGGGATCGTAGAGCAGTGAGCGGAGATAGTCATCCCCGAGGCAGCCGCCGACCACGATCAGCGACGTCTTGGTCAGGCCGTTGGCCGTGACGGTGTCGTGCAGGGTGCCGACGGTGCAGCGGAAGATCCGCTCCTCCGGCCATGTTGCCTTATAGACGACGGCAGCCGGCGTCTCGGCCTCATAGCCGCCCGCGAGCAGGTCGGATTGAAGCTGCTTCGTCAGCGAGGTGCTGAGAAAAAGCACCATGGTGGCGTGGTGGGCTGCGAGGGCACGGATGGACTCGCGCTCCGGCACGGGTGTGCGTCCGGCGGCGCGGGTGATGATGACCGTCTGGCTGACGTTCGGGAGCGTATACTCCGCCCGGAGCGCCGCGGCAGCCCCGCAGAAGGCGCTGACGCCGGGGCAGACATCGTAGTCGATGCCCAGCTTCTCCAGCTCGTCAAACTGTTCACGCACAGCGCCGTAGATGCTCGAATCGCCGGTATGGAGGCGGACGGTGGTCTTGCCCTCGGACTCTGCCTTGCGGATGACGGCGATGACCGCCTCCAGCGTCATTTTCGCGCTGTCGTGGATCTCACAGCCCGGCTTCGTGCCGTCCAGCAGGGCCGGATTGACGAGCGAACCGGCGTAGATCACGACGTCCGCCTCTCCGAGCAGCCGCGCGCCGCGCACGGTGATGAGATCGACCGCGCCGCTTCCGGCGCCGACAAAATGTACCATGATTATCCCTCCATGATGGTCTCGAGCAGCTCCTGCGCGCGGCTGGTCCGGCACAGGAGGCCATATTCCTTTGAAAATACAATTGCGCCGACGGCCATCTCGCCGCACTTGTGCGCGAGATGGAACTCGATGCGCCCCGCGAGGCGGGCAAGCACCGCGTCGTACAGCTTCTCTTCCTTTAAAATCCGGAGCGCATCGTCGCATGTGGCACACTCCAGCACCTCTTCCACGCGCACGGACGGAAGGCCGAGCGCCGCGGCGTGCGCCGCGATGAGCTCCATGCGGCAGTCGCCGCACTTCGAGTGTGTGTTCCACA
>USLX01000034.1 GCA_900555665.1 uncultured Eubacteriales bacterium
AGCCGCGGCGCCCTCCGGCGCTTCTTGTGTCAAACGATCTTTTCCCTGCGGTTTTTTGCCGTCCCCGGCCCGGGCCGCACCTTGCATTCTCCCGTCGATTTTTGTATAATCAGGGTATCTCAAGCCGCATGCCGGCGCAGCAGCTGGTGCAGCAGCTGATGGCCCACGGCGATGAGGCCGATCCCCGCTGCCAGCCCCAGCGCCCACTGCGCCGTGAGCTGCAGATAGTGCCACATCTCCGGCAGCGCGTTTTGCACCAGCGCCGACATCATATAATAGACATACCCGCCCGGTACCAGCGGGATGAGCGCCGGGATGAGGAAGATCGTGGCCGGGGCACGGGCCAGCTTGGCCCCCAGCTCGGAATACGCCGCAGCCGCGGCCCCCACCAGCACCAGCAGATAAAACGTGCTCGAAATTTCCTCTTTCAAAAGCAGATAGACGCCCCAGCTGAGCATCCCGCCAAACGCCGCCGGCAGCCAAAGCCGCCGCGGCACATTGACCAGCAGTGCATAGCCGAACGTCGCCAGCAACGCAAAAATCAGACTCTTTCCCATCCGCTTCACGCTCCAAACAAATACATCGCGCTGGCAAATCCAATCGCCAGCATGAGCGCCAGGATCAGCGACTCCGCCAGCCGCAGAAGGCCCGAGATCGTATGGCCGACCAGCATATCCCGCACCGCGTTCGTCAGCGCCGCGCCGGGAATGAGCAGCATGATGACACCGATGGAAATGCGATCCACCGCAAAGACCCCCGCCACCTTCCCGGCCAGGCAGATGACCGCCCCGGCAAGCAGACCGGTGAGCAGCTGAAAATATGCTCCGTTTCGAAAGATCGGCAGCACCTTTTGCTGCATCCAGCCCACCATTGCCCCGACAAACCCGGCAAACAGCGCATCCGCAAGCCCGCCGCCCAAAAACAGCGTAAAGCCGACGGCAGTCAGGATGCTTCCAAGATAGCTCTGCAGCCGGCGCGGCTGCGTGCCGTCGATCCGGCGGAGCGCCTCATGCAGCGCGTCCACGGGAAGCGGCGCGGCACAGGCCTGACGGCTGAGAGCGTTGAGCGCCTCCAGCTTTTGGTAGTCCGTTGCGGGGCTGCGTGTGATGCGCCGCGTCTGGGTCAGCTCCTCGCCGCTCAGGAAGCGCACCGTGAGGACAATGTCCGACGTAATCACGAAGATATCGACCCGCTCTGCGCCGTAGGCACGCCCGAGGCGCGTCATGGTGTCCTCCACGCGGTTGATCTCCGCCCCGCAGAGCAGCAGCATCTCTCCCATTTTCAGCAGCTCATGCAAAACCCTGCCCTGCGTCTCCATCGTCCCTCGCCCCTTTCCAGAATCAACATTTTATCAAATTATATCCGATTGTCAAGGGAGTTTTCTATGAATTACGCAACCATCAAGCCCTGGGACATTGCCAACGGCCCCGGCGTGCGCGTGAGCCTGTTCGTCTCCGGCTGTACCCATCACTGCAAAGACTGCTTCAACCCCGAAGCCTGGGATTTTGACTACGGTGAGCCGTTTGACGAGGCCGTCATGGAGCACATTCTCTCGCTCCTGGCCCCGGACTATATCCGCGGCATCACCTATCTCGGCGGCGAACCCTTTGACCCGCGCAACCAGCCCGGTCTTCTGGCCCTGACGCGGAAGATCCGCGCCGCCTTCCCCGAAAAATCCATCTGGGCCTTCACCGGCTATGTCTATGGTCAAACTCTTCCGCAGCTGCCGGAGGTGACGGATGCGCTGCTTGCGGGCCTCGATGTGCTCGTCGACGGGCCGTTCGTGGCGGCAAAAAAGAATCTTTCGCTGCGCTTCCGCGGCTCGAGCAACCAGCGCCTCATCGACATCCCCAAAACACTGCAAACCGGTGCCGTTGTCCTCTGGGACGAGGCGCAGTAAGGAGGAGATCATCATGCCGAAAATCAAAATCCACTATTTTTCCGACGACGCCCCACGCCTGAAGATCACCGAAAAGGGAGACTGGATCGACCTCTATTGTGCCCAGACCATGGAGCTCCATGCGGGCGACTTTGCCTTGATCCCACTCGGCGTCTCGATGCAGCTGCCCGCCGGCTATGAGGCCCGCACCGCCCCGCGCAGCTCCACCTTTAAGCGCTGGGGCATTCTGCAGGCCAACTCCGTCGGCGTCATCGACAACAGCTATTGCGGTACAAACGACGAGTGGAAGCTCCCCGTCTACGCCACGCGCGACACCGTCCTGGAAAAGGGCGACCGCATCTGCCAGTTCCGCATCTACGAAACCCAGCCGCCGATTGAATTTGAAGAGTGCGACGAACTCTTGGCCACCGACCGCGGCGGCTTCGGCTCCACCGGAAGAAAGTAAAGCGCGGATCCGGCTGCGCCGCAGCCCCTTTCCCGCGCGCCTCGGGAAGGTGCACCCCGGTTCCGGAAAACAATACGGGCAGCTGCCAAATGCAGCTGCCCGTATTGCAGCGTGTCGAAAAAGTCTTTTTGCCCCGCTGCTTTGTCCAGTTTTCTGAACTTGAAAAGTTCAGAAAACTGCTTGATTGAACGCGAAAGGGGCTTTTTGCCCCTTTCACTCTATCCCCGCTGCTCTGTTGCAGAACTGCATTTTATAGTTTTTTGACAATCTCCAATACGGGTAGCTCCTTGCAGAGCGTCGCGGCCATGACGGCCTTGATCGTGTGCATCCGGTTTTCGGCCTCATCGAAGACGATGGACGCATCGCTTTCGAAGACCTCATCCGTGACCTCCATGGCCTTAAGGCCATATTTTTCGTGGATTTTCTGGCCGATGCCGGTGCCTAGGTCGTGGAAGGCGGGCAGGCAGTGCATGAACTTGCACTGCGCTCCGGCCAGCGCCATGGCCTTGGCATTCACCTGGTAGGGCAGAAGGTCGTCGATGCGCTGCTTCCAGACCTCGTCCGGTTCCCCCATCGAAACCCAGACGTCGGTATAGATGACGTGCGCGCCCTGAACAGCGGAGGCGACATCGGAATGGAACTCGAGCGTTGCGCCGGTCTCCGCCGCGATCTTTTGGCAGCTCTCCATCAGCGCTTTTCCGGGGAAATAGGCCTCCGGCGCACAGGCGACGAAGTGCATGCCCATCTTCGCGCAGCCGACCATCAGCGAGTTGCCCATGTTATAGCGCGCATCGCCCATGTAGACGAGCTTTTTGCCCTTGAGATCGCCGAAATGCTCCTGGATTGTCAGAAAATCCGCCAGAATCTGCGTCGGGTGGAACTCATTCGTCAGGCCGTTCCAGACCGGGACGCCCGCGAATTTTGCGAGATCTTCTACAATTTCCTGCCCGAAGCCGCGGTATTCAATGCCGTCAAACATCCGGCCGAGAACCCGCGCCGTGTCGGCGATGGATTCCTTCTTGCCGATCTGCGAGCCGGAGGGATCGAGGTAGACCGGGTGCATGCCAAGGTCCGCGGCGGCCACTTCGAACGCGCAGCGCGTCCTCGTGGATGTTTTCTCAAAGATCAACGCGACATTTTTGCCCGTGCAGAGCGGATGCGGAATGCCGGCCTTTTTCTCGGCCTTCAGCTTCGCCGCCAACACAAGCAGCTTCGAAATTTCCGCCGGAGTAAAGTCCAGCAGCTTCAGAAAATTCTTTTGATAAAGCGGATTCATGACATTCTCCCCTATTATACTGATATTCAATTAAAAACTTTCATTCATGGAATGGAAGTTTTTAATATGAAGATCATTATGAGACGAGATTCCGTGATTTTATCAAAATCGCGGAATCGGTTACGCCAAAGGCGGAACCTTTCTGATTAAGAATTTAATCAGAAAATAGTATTACAATACTTTTGCGAGGAACGATTGCAGGCGTTCGCACTTCGGCGCGCCGAAAATATCCTCGGGTGTCCCCTGCTCTGCGATCACGCCGTCGTCGAGGAACAGCACCCGGCTGGCAACCTCGCGGGCGAAGCCCATCTCATGCGTCACGACGACCATCGTCATGCCGCTCTTGGCCAATTCTTTCATGACGTCGAGCACTTCGCCGACCATCTCGGGGTCGAGCGCGGAGGTCGGCTCATCGAAGAGCATCACATCCGGCTCCATGCAGAGCGCGCGCACGATGGCAACGCGCTGCTTCTGCCCGCCGGAGAGCTGATTGGGCCAGGCATCCGCGCGGTCGGCCAGGCCGACACGGGCCAGCAGATCCATCGCCTTCTGCTCGGCCTCGGCCTTTGGCGTTTTTTTCAGCATGATGGGCGCGCAGGTGAGGTTGTCGAGCACGGTCATATGCGGGAACAGGTTGAATTGCTGGAAGACCATGCCCATCTTCTGGCGGTGCTTATTGAGGTCAATTTTCTTATCGGTCAGCTCGTCGCCTTCGAACAGGATGCTGCCGGAGGTCGGCGTTTCAAGCAGGTTCAAACAGCGCAGGAACGTCGACTTGCCGGAGCCGGACGGGCCGATGACGCAGATGACGTCGCCTTTGTCGATCTCGACGTTCACGCCCTTCAAGACTTCGAGGCCGCCAAACGATTTACAGAGATTACTTACGGTGATCACGGTTCGACAGCCTCCTTTCAAACGAGCCGAGCAGCTTCGTCAGCGCCACGACCAGGATCAGATACGTCGCCGCGACGATGAGCAGCGGGTTGACCGCATCGTAGGTGTTATTCCGGACAAGGTTGCCCGCGCGGGTCAGGTCGACGACGGCGACATAGCCCGCGACCGCCGTCTCTTTCAACAGGGCAATCAGTTCGTTGCCGATGGCGGGCAGAATGTAGCGAAGCGCCTGTGGAAAGATGATCTTGCGCATGGCCTGCAGCTTCGACATGCCGAGACTCCGCCCCGCTTCCATCTGGCCGCGGTCGACCGAGTTGATGCCGCCGCGGATGAGCTCCGCCATATACGCGCCGGAATTGATGCCAAATGTCAGGATGCCGACCGCGATGCCCTCGGCGCTTGTCATGATGATGAAGTAGAAAATGAGCAGCAGCACGACCACCGGCACGCCGCGGATCACCGTGACATAGATGTCGCAGAGCCACGCAAGCGGCTTTAAGGCCTTCGTATCCTCGGCGCAGTATTTGACGACGGCAATCAGCGTGCCGATGACCACGCCGATCGCCAACGCACCGAGCGTAATGAGGATGGTGTTGCCGAAGCCCTCCACCATCATCTTCCAATATTGGGTTTCAATGAACGTCTCATGGAGTTTTTGCAGCCAATTGGTGAAAAACGTCATGCAAACGCCTCCTCTCTCGGATCGAGGGTCAGGAGCTTCGCTCCTGACCCTTTCCTGTTTCTAAAATCACTGGTTTTCAGGGGAAGTATAAGGTGCGTCGTACTTCTCAAAGATGGATGCGATCGTGCCGTCGGCCACGAGGCCGTTCAGGATCGTGTTGATCTCGGCGACGAGATCCTCGCTGCCGAAGGCAAAGGCGAAGGCGTAAGGCTCGGTGGTCATGGCTTCGCCCAGGATGACGAGCTGGTCGCCGCCCGCCGCGTTGTAAACCTTGACCATGTCGGCCGCCGTCAGGTCGTCGATGACCCAGGCGTCGACCTTACCGCTCGTCAGCGCCGACTGCGCATCGCTGTTGGCTGCGAAGGAACTGACGTCGTAGCCGCCGTCCATGCAGAAGCTCTCGGCGGTCGTGCCGGTCTGAACGGAGACTTTCTTGCCCTCAAGGTCGGCCTTGCAGGTGATGGGGCTGCCCTCGGTCACGACGATGGCCTGCGCCGCGAGGCAGTAGGGATCGGTGAACAGGACATTCTTCTGCCGCTTTTCGGTCACGGAGATGCCGGACACGCCGACATCAAACTTGCCGGCCTGTACGCCGGGGAGCACGGAGTCAAAGTCCATCTGGTTGATCTCGAGCGTCACGCCGAGCTTCTCACAGATGAGATTCAGGACGTCAATTTCAATGCCGACGACCTCGTTGTTGTCGCCGAGGGATTCAAACGGGGGAAAATCGGGGCTGGTTGCGATGGTGAGCTTTCCGGCCTTCTGGACGCTCTTGAGCGTCGTGCCCTTTTCGCCGCAGCCGGTGAATATCGCGCAGATCATCAGCGCCGCAAGCGCAAGTGCAAGTATCTTTTTCATATGGTATAAGCTCCTTTCAGGGATTCTTTCACAAAATCGATCTGTTCCTGCACTCTGGCCGGGCCGCCCTCGCTCATGCGCTTTTTCAGGCAGGTATCGAGGTCGATGGCCTCATAGAGGTCTTCGCCGAACAGCTCGCTGTATTGTTGATAGGTTTCCAACGGAATGTCTTCCAAAATCGTGCCGGATTTCACGCACGCGCCGACGATGGCGCCCGAGATTTTATACGCACTTCGAAACGGAAGGCCCTTGCGTACCAGATAGTCGGCCAGATCCGTCGCATTGAGAAATCCGTGCTGTGCGGCCCTTCGCATCACGTCGGGCTTGGCCTGCATCGTTGCGATCATCCCGGTCATCACCGGCAGACACATTGAGAGGGTGTCGCAGGCATCGAAGACCCCCTCCTTGTCCTCCTGCATGTCCTTGTTGTAGGCCATTGGGAGGCCCTTGAGCACCGTCAGCATCCCGACGAGATCGCCGTAGACACGGCCGGTCTTGCCGCGGATGAGCTCTGCCATGTCGGAGTTTTTCTTCTGCGGCATGATGGACGAACCCGTCGTGTACGCATCCGAGAGCGTCACAAAGCCAAATTCCCAGCTTGTCCAGAGGATGATCTCCTCGGAAAGGCGTGACAGGTGCATCATCAAAATCGCCGCCGCGCTCAAAAATTCCACGCAGAAGTCGCGATCTGAAACGCCGTCAAGCGAATTGCGGCAGATGCCGTCAAAGCCAAGTGCCTCCGCCTCCATATTGCGGTCGGTGGGATAGGTTGTCCCGGCAAGGGCGCAGCAGCCGATGGGGCTCTGGTTCATTCGTCGCCGTGCATCGCCGAGCCGCCCGAGGTCGCGCAGCAGCATCATTGCGTAGGCCATCAGGTGATGGCCAAAGGTCACGGGCTGTGCCCGCTGCAGGTGCGTATAGCCCGGCATGATGGCGTCCTTGTATTCCCCGGCCCGGGCCGTGAGTGCCTCAATGAGCGTTTTCACCTGCCCGGCCGCCGCATCACACTGCTCCCGGAGGTACATCCGAAGATCCAGCGCAACCTGATCGTTCCGGCTGCGCGCGGTGTGCAGCTTTTTGCCCATATCGCCGAGCCGTTCGGTCAGCACCTGCTCGACAAACATATGGATATCCTCGCACGCGGGGTCGAATTGCAGCTTGCCGGAGTCCAGATCGTCCAGAATCCCCTGCAGCCCGTCGATCAACGTGTCGGCGTCGGGCTTTGGCAGGATACCGGTTGCGCCGAGCATGGCGGCGTGTGCCATGCTGCCGGTAATATCCTGCCGGTACATCCGGCAGTCAAAGCCAATGGACGAATTGAAATCATCCGCCAGCCGGTCGGTCTGTCCGTCGGTCCGCCCGGCCCATAGTTTTGCCACGCTCAGTCACTTCCTTTTCTGGGAAACCTCTGAAGAGTTCCTTTTCGGCCTTCGCCGGATCTTTTGCCCCAATGCTGCGGTTTGAAAAACTTGAAATCCACAAAGGATGTCTGCGTTTTTCAAATCTTGCCTTGAGACAAAATCTCTCGGCAAATGCTCTCAAGGATCTCATCAGAGCTTTCCCTGTGTTCTATCATTAAAGTTTGCCTTGTTCTCTCAAAGCCTCAACCTGCGTCGGCAGGCCCCAGATGTTGATGAAGCCGGCGGCCTGTGCCTGGTCATAGTCGCTCTCGCCGAAGGTAACCAGTTCTTCGCTGTAGAGCGAATAGGGGCTTGTCGTTCCGGCGGGGATGATGTTGCCCTTGTAGAGCTTCAGCTTGACCGAGCCGGTGACATACTTGTTGGATTCGTTGGCAAAGGCGACAAGCGCGTTGGTCAGCGCGGAATACCACTTGCCGTTGTAAATCTGATCCGCCATCACGACGGCCAGCTTCTTTTTCTCATGCAGCGTGTCCTTGTCGACCGTCAGCATTTCGAGCTGCTCATGCGCGAAGTAGAGGATGGAGCCGCCCGGCGTCTCATAGACACCGCGATCCTTCATGCCGATCAGCCGGTTCTCGACGATGTCGATGATGCCGATGCCGTTGGCGCCGCCGATGGCGTTCAGCTTCTTGATGATCTTGCTGGCCTTCATCTTCTCGCCGTCGAGCGCGACCGGCGCGCCGGCCTCAAAATCGATGGTGACATAGGTGGGTTTGTCGGGCGCCTGCATCGGGGAGACGCCCATCTCCAGGAAGCCGGGCTTGTCATAATCCGGCTCATTGGCGGGATTTTCGAGGTCGAGGCCCTCGTGGCTCAGGTGCCAGAGGTTCTTGTCCTTGGAATAGTTCGTCTCACGGCTGATCTTCAGCGGCACATGGTGCGCCTCGGCATAGTCGATTTCCTCGTCTCTGGACTTGATTTCCCACTCCCGCCACGGCGCGATGATCTTCATATCCGGTGCAAAGCGCTTGATGGCCAGCTCGAAGCGAACCTGATCGTTGCCCTTGCCGGTTGCGCCGTGCGCGATGGCGTCTGCACCCTCGGCGATGGCGATCTCGGCCAGTTTCTTGCCGATGACCGGGCGGGCAAAGGCGGTGCCGAGCAGATACGTCTCATACTTGGCGTCCATCTTCATGGCCGGAACGATGACATCGTCGACCATCTCGTCGACCAGATCGGCCACGATCAGCTTGCTGGCACCGGTCTTAATTGCCTTCTCTTCCAGACCTTCCAGCTCGTCGGCCTGACCGACGTTGCCGGCCACAGCGATGATCTCGGGATTGTTGTAATTCTCCTTCAGCCAGGGAATGATGATCGACGTATCCAGGCCGCCCGAATATGCCAAAACGATTTTCTTGATTTCCTTCTTATCCATATCCATTTTCCTCCGTTCAGGTTGTGGCATGTGTTTGTTTATGCGCTTATTATACAGCAATATTCACGTTTGTCAAGGGAATATTCACGTTTTATACACAATTTATGAATTTTGTTGCTTTTGCCGGCTTTCCCTTGCCCTCCACGTTTTTCCTCTGTATGTTTTGCATAATAATTCACTGCCGCCTCGCCCGGCAAGGGCGCACACGCTCCCCCGGATGCCCCAGCGTCCGCCAAATCCCCCATCCATGGGCGGCTCCACCCGGCCCGTGCCGCCGATCCCCGGAAACGGCGGCGCCTCGCTGTGCGCTCCGGCGCGTTTTTCGCGGGCAGCAGGCATATGCGCCCTTGCCAGCCGCCGCTGCCCCACATATTTGCCTTTCCCTCCGACATATGCTATACTATATTAAAATCCGAAGTCTGAAAGGAGCGTCCGCCCATGTCCTCCCTCTCCGCCCTGATCGCCTCGGCGCAGCCCGTCGCGGCCGTGATCATCTGCGTCGCGCTGATGCTCTTTTTCGGCTTTTCCATGACGCGCCTCACCAAACTGCTCCGCCTGCCGAATGTCACAGCCTACATCCTCGCCGGCATCCTCCTCGGCCCCTTCTGCCTGAACCTTGTCCCGGACTATATCATCGACGGCATGGACTTTTTATCCGATGTTGCCCTGGCCTTCATCGCATTTTCCACCGGCGAATTCTTCAAGCTCTCCGTGTTGAAAAAGAACGGCTGGAAGGTTGTCTGGATCACGATTCTCGAGGCCTCGCTCGCCTCTGTCCTCATCTTTGTGCTGACTTATTGGGTGCTGCGCCTGCCGCTGCCGTTCTCCGTCGTGCTCGCGGCGCTGGCCTCAGCAACGGCCCCGGCCTCCACCATGATGACCATCCGGCAGACCGGCGCAAAGGGCGATTTTGTCAACACCCTGCTGCAGGTCGTCGCGCTGGATGATGTGGTCGGCCTCATTCTCTATTCGCTGGCCATCTCGGTGGCCCTCGCGGCGCAGTCCGGCGGCCACGGCTTTTCGTTCGAAACGCTGGTCCTCCCCCTGCTCACAAATCTCGGTGTGCTGCTGCTCGGCGGCCTCTTCGGCCTTGTGATGAAGCTGCTCATGCCGCAAAAACGTTCAACCGACAACAAGCTCATCATCGCCGTCGCCCTGCTCTTCGCGTTCTGCGGGGTTTGTGCCCTGCTTGGTGTCTCGCCGCTGCTCGGCTGCATGTCCATGGGCACGGTCTATACCAACATTGCAGACAATGACAAGCTCTTCAAGCAGCTGAACTACTTCAGCCCGCCCATCCTGCTGCTCTTTTTTGTGCGTTCCGGCATGTCCTTCCGGCTTGATACGCTTTTCTCCTCCTCTGCTGCCGGCCTCGGCGTGCCGCTGCTGACCGTCGGCGTGAGCTATTTCTTCGTCCGCATCCTCGGCAAATATCTCGGGGCCTGGCTCGGCTGCTGGCTGGTAAAAAAGCCGCAGAAGGTGCGCGATTTCCTCGGCCTTGCGCTCGTTCCGCAGGCAGGCGTCGCCATCGGCCTGGCCGCGCTCGGCGCCCGGACGCTCGGCGGCGAGACCGGGCAGGCGCTGCAGACGATCATTCTCTCTTCCAGCGTGCTCTACGAGCTGGTCGGCCCCGGCTGCGCCAAGCTCTCGCTCTATCTCTCCGGCTCCTATTCCACCCGGCTCGAAGATCTGGCCGACGTCCCCGCTGAAACCGCATCCGGCGAAACCAAAACGCCGGTTCAGCTCCTCACCGAGCGCATCGCCAAAATTCAATCCGAGCTGCCTCAGCGCGCCGCCTCCCTCTCGGAGGAGGAATCCGCATTTCTGGAGGCCGCTGAAGAGCAGCTTCTTGCCGCCCAGCGCCCGCAGCGGCGCAGTCCATTTTTCAGGAGGTAACGGAAATGAACTTCTTTGCATCCGATCCCCTCGCCCGCTTGCTTGGCGCATGGAGTGCCGCACCCGGCCCGTGGTGTGCCGTATTCCGCATCGCTCTTGCCACTCTGCTTGCCGCTGTGATCGGCTGGGAGCGCTCGAGCAAACGCCATTCCGCAGGACTTCGTACCTTTATGCTTGTCTGCCTTGCGGGCTGTGCCGCCGCCCTGCTCGATCAGGCGCTCCCCGGTGACAAGCTGCCGCTGCTCTCCGCATCGGCCATCATCGGCATGGCAATTCTGAGCTGTAACTCCATCCTCTTCAGCTCCAAAAATCAGATCAAGGGCCTCACTACCTCAACCGCCCTCTGGGCCTGCGGGTTGCTTGGTGTCGCGCTCGGCAGCGGGGCATACGTCCTCTCACTCGCAGCCTTTGCGGCCCTGCTGCTCACGGTCTCCTGGTTCCCCCGGCTGGAGAAATATCTGAAAGACCGCTCCAACCACTTTGAGGTGCATCTTGAGCTGACCTGCAAAGAAAAATTGCAGGATTTTGTGGCTACCATCCGTGCCCTTGGCATCCGGATCGACGACATCGAATCCAACCCTGCCTATCTCGGCTCGGGTCTGAGCGTCTTCTCCGTCAGCTTCACCATCACCAGCCCCGAACTCAAGCAGTACAAAAAGCATGCCGAAATCATCGAGGCGCTCCGCTCCCTCGACTATGTCCACTACATCGAAGAAATGAATTGAGGCAGACCGATCCGCAGCCGCAGGCACCTTGCAGTCTGCCGGAAAGGCCCCTTTCCTCGTGTTTTCTGCATCAACGTAAAAGTCTCCGTATAGTTATCTATACGGAGACTTTGTCTTTATTTTTTCGTATTTATAGCAAAAATTGTTCCAAATACTGTGCTACGCCATCCTCATCGCAACTGGCCGTCACGCAATCGGCGCAGGCCCGGATCTCCTCTGCGGCGTTGGCCATTGCAACGCCGGTTCCTGCATCGCGCAGCATCGTTACATCATTCAGCCCATCGCCGAAGGCCAGCGTCTGCTCCTGCCGCAGCCCCAGATGTGCCGCCAGGGCCAGAAGCGCCTGGCCTTTGTTTGCCACTGCGGCATTGATCTCAATATTTTCCGCAATCGACGACGTGGCAAGCAGCGACGGAAAAGCCTCCGGCAGGGCGCAGAGCAGCGCGAGGCGCTTTTCCGGGTCTCCCGGGTAGACCTGGATCTTCTGTACATCCATGGCCGTTTCCGTCAAAAACGTCTTCAACTCCGGCACCCGCGTGCGCAGGCGCAGAATCATGCCGAGATAGATCGGATCGTGTACGAATTGGTCGACGCGATCCTGCATTTCTGCCGTAATCCAGCCCTTTCCCTGCGCATAGCAGTCGTAGAGTACACCCCATTTGTCGAGATAGCGCAAGAGCGAAACTGCTTCCTGCCAGCCGATTTCAGCCCGATAGAGGGTTTTCTCAGTGGTCAGGTCGGTGACCTGGGCGCCGTTGATGGCGATGATATAGTGCAAAAACGGGAGCGTTCGAACCGATTCGGGCATTCCCGCATAAAAACGTCCTGTTGTCGGGACAATTTCAATACCACGGGCCGCCGCACGCTCCAGTGCGGCGCGGTTTCGTGGGCTCAGGCGCTTTTGTGAGTCGAGCAGTGTCCCGTCAAGGTCGAGTGCGATGAGGCGCGTATTTATTCCATCCATAAGTTCTGAATTCTCCGAAATTTTATCTATTTTAGTGTTTTTAAGCGTACATCCGTGTCCACACAATACGTTGCAGACTGTGTTGGGCCGCCGGGGGTGAGGCAGGTTTGCAGGGTGAAATTCGACGGATTTGTCAAAAGTTCGACCCAATACGCCCCTTCCTGCTCCGTTACGGGAAGGCCAAGGCCCTCATAGGTTTGCAACAGCTCCGCAGAATCGCCGGTCAGGGCGATGGCAAGCAGGGAGTCGAGGCCGGAAGCGTCAGTGCAGATGGCATAGAGGTAATTCTGCGCGGACGAATGGACGAGATAGGCCTGAACCCGGATTGTATTTTCCGGACAATTTATCGATATTTTCTCGTTATTTACCGTCAAATCGATTGTTTTTACAATCCATCCGCCATTTTCTAGCTCTGCCGGAATCTCGAGCAGGAGGTTCTCCGGCTCACTGTCGCCGTTGAGATCGAGGCGGCGGCCGGACTGATGCTCCATCAGCTCGGCGTAGGCGGTCGGAATTTGCTGGAAGCGGTCGGAAATGGCAATCGGTTCGTTGACATAACGCACTGTAACGTGGAAGCCGCCGAGAGATTGCTCTGCAATCAGGCCGGGAGAGAAATAGAACTCTACACCCTCATAACTGAGTGTCCAAGCAAATTTCGGTTCTGTTTCCGAACTTTCTTCTGAATTTTCTTCCCAGCTCGTCCCGGAGGACAGAACGGGCCAGAGATTCGTAAATTCCACGCCCGGATAGGTCTCCTGAAGGCGGGTTGCAAGCATATCCGGCAGGCGCGAAGGATCGTCAAAGACGTTCTCCAGGGTCAGTTCAGCGCCGGTCTGCGGGTCAAAATTGTACGATAGATAGTTCCATTCCGGCGTTTCCGTTCCGTCGTTTGCAAAAGTTTCATAAAGCAAACTCAGGCTGTTTTCATCTGATCTCGTGATATATTGAATAATTTCACCGAAATACAGGTTTTCGCTCTGCGGCAGGGCAGTCAGTTCCTGTCCGATCTCGAAGGCCTTTTGATAGAGCGCCGCGTCGAGCGTGTCCAGCGCGGAAGAAAGGGCCGATTTTTCCGGGTCGTTGACGCGGATGCGGGGGTAGTCGACATAACATTTCATCCCCTCGTCGTACATGCCGTAGTAACGGTTGGTTTGATACGAGAGCGCGAGGGGGAGGTCCGGGTTCTGCTCCGGAGTATCATCCGGTTCTGTTTCCGGCTCAGAAGTTTGATTTTCTTCCGGTTTTTCCGGAATTTCGGGGGTTTCCGGTTCCTCCGGTTTTGTCTGATCCTCTGGCTGCGAGGTTTGATCCTTCGGATCCTCCGGTTTGGTCGGTTCAGAATGATTGCAGGCAGAAAACGCCAGAATCATGGAAATTACAAGCAAAATTGCAACAATTTTCTTCATTTTGATTCCTTTCCAGCGGGGTTGACAGGCTTTCCTGGGGCTAGTATAGCGGAAAGCTGCGAAAAATGCAAGGGCGCGGGATCTTCCAGCGGGTGCAGGGCATTTTTTGAGCGGCAAGGCAGCGGGATGCGCTGCGGCGGAGACGCGGCAGGCGTTGCGGCGGGGGTGCGGCACGAAATGCGGGTAGGCGTTTTTTCGGACTTTTGTTGGCGGAATTTGTCGGATTTCGGGAGAGGCGGAGCTGCGACGGAATTCTTTGGGCTTTCTCCCCCAGTCGCTTGCAGCGACAGCCCCCTCTATAAGAGGGGGCCTTTGGTGCGGACGCAGCCCGGGAGACTTTGGGAATATCCATGTGATTGCCGCGCAGCCGGACGCGCAGGGAAAGCGGATTTCGGCATACCCCGCGGTATGATGCGGGGCATGTGACGCCGGGAAGCTCACAGGGAGGGTGTTGGAGTGAGGCCCCTCTCCGGCGCTGCGCGCCAGTTCCCCCCGGAGGGGGAGCCTGGTTGCGAGGACGGCGGGGCTTGGTTATGAAGAAACCCCCTCCGGGTGGGAGGGGGGTGTGGTTACCAATGTTGGGGCGTGAGGAGGGCGCGGACATCGACGATGGCGTGGCGCGGGCACTTGACCGCGCACTGGCCGCAGCTCAGGCAGAGGCTCTCGTCGATTTCGGAGAGATTGTCCTTCACCGTGATGGCACCGGCCGGGCAGGCCTTGGCACAGAGGCCGCAGGCGATGCAGCTGACCTGGCACATCTGGCGGGCGAGCTTCCCGGCGTCGCGGTTGGAACATTTGACGACGATGGGATTGAGCCGGTCGTGGATGGAGATGACGGCACGCGGGCACTCCTTCGCGCATTTGCCGCAGCCGATGCAGCGCGTCCAGTCCACCTCGGCGACGCCGAGGGCATTGAGTTCAATGGCCTCGAACGGACAGACGCTCACGCACACGCCGCAGCCGACGCAGCCATACTGGCAGTCCGCCGTCGCGCGGCAGCCGCCGGAGCAGGCGACGACGGCAAATTTGGGAGACGGTTTTTTCAGCTTTGCCATTTCTCACGCCTTCCTTTCATACGGGGTATCTGCCAGCGGCAGCTTGGTGCGGCGCTCGCCGTCGAGCCGGAAATAGGCGTCGGCGATGGCCGGGGCCGTGGGAATCGAGGTGATCTCGCCGATGCCGATGGCGCCGCAGGCGACATCGAGGCCCGGCTTATCAATGACGATGGCACGGATGTCCGGAATCTCATGCGCCCGGAACAGGCCGAGCTGACCGTATTTTTCGATGGGCTTGCAGTTTTCATCGATCGGATACTGCTCGCGCAGGGCAAAGCCCATGCTCATGACGACGCCGCCCTCGATCTGCCCCTCGCAGGATTTCGGGTTGACGGCCTTGCCGACGTCGTGCGCGGCGACCATCTGCTCCACGCGGCCGGTCTTCGGATTCAGAACGCACAGCTGCGTTGCGTAACCGTAGGCCACATGGGAGACGGGGTTTGGCTTGTTTGCACCGAGGGGATCGGTCTTGGCGTAATATTCGCCGTAGAATTCCCGGCCGATGAGATCGTGCATGGTTTTGCCCTCGAGCGCGGCGGTGAACAGGTCGCACGCGCGGCGGCAGGCCTCGCCGGTGATCATCGTCTGGCGAGAGCCGGAGGTGTCGCCGGAGTCCGGCGCGATCCAGGTATTGGAGCGTTCGTAGACGATCTGATCGCGGCGGAGCGGCGTATTGGTGACCGTCATCTGGACGAGGACGGTGCCGAGTCCCTGCCCGATGCAGGATGCGCCGGAATAGATGTGCAGCTTTTCGTCGGCCTCGACGATCAGCTTGCAGCGCCCGTAGTCGGGGAGGCCCACGCCGACGCCCGCGTTTTTCATCGCGCAGGCGAG
The DNA here is from genome assembly GCA_900555665.1 of uncultured Eubacteriales bacterium. Taxonomy (GTDB): domain Bacteria; phylum Bacillota; class Clostridia; order Oscillospirales; family Oscillospiraceae; genus CAG-170. The sequence goes on from USLX01000034.1 coordinate 15,729, forward strand.
GCCCACGGGCTTGCCGGCCTTGACGGCGGCGTCATAATAGGGCTTGACCGCCTCGAGCGTCTCCACAAGGCCGGTCTCCGCGCCGACGATCTGCCCGTTCGGCAGGACGCCGCCGGGGCGGATGGCGTTGCGCAGGCGGATCTCCCACGGGGTAATGCCGACCTTGTCGGCCATTTCATTGAGCAGCGTCTCGACCGCGAAGCAGGTCTGCGTGACGCCGAAGCCGCGGAACGCGCCCGCGGGGGGATTGTTGGTATAATAGGCGGTGCCTTCGATCTCAAAATTCTCGTAGGCGTAGGGGCCGGCGGCGTGGGTACAGGCGCGCTCGAGCACCGGGCCGCCGAGCGAAGCGAACGCGCCGGTGTCGGACACGACCTTGGCACGGACGCCCTGGATGATGCCGTTTTCGTCGCAGCCCATGGTGAAGTCCATCCAGAACGGGTGACGCTTCGGGTGGATGAGCAGGGACTCGGCGCGGCTGAGCTTCACCTTGACCGGAAGGCCCGTTACATAGGTGATGAGCGCGGCGTGGTGCTGCACGGACATATCCTCCTTGCCGCCGAAGCCGCCGCCGACAAGCTGGTTTTGCACCTTGATCTTCTTGGAGCCGAGCAGCAGCGAGCATTCATGCAGCGTGGTATGCGCGGACTGGTCGGTGGTGAGGAGCATGATGTCGCCGTCGAGATCGCGATAGGCGACGGCACACTCCGGCTCCAGGAAGGCGTGCTCGGTCCACGGCGTTTCAAAATGCTGTGAGATGACATATTTGGAGCGGGCAATGGCGCCCGCCGCGTCGCCGCGGGAAACGTGGCGCGCGGCCTGCACGTTGGTGCCCTCTTCATCAAAGACGCGGGGCGCGTCCTCCGCGGCGGCCTCCCAGGGGTTATGTACCGCGGGGAGCACCTCATAGTCGACCTTGACGAGCTTTTTCGCCTTTTCGAGCGTCTCCGGATCCTGGGCGACGACGAGACAGATTGCGTCGCCGAGGTAGTGCGTCAGGCCACCGATGGGAATGAGGGTATATTGGTCGTGCTTGATATGGCCGACCTTATTTTCGCCGGGGATATCCTCGGCGGTCAAAACCGCGTAGACGCCGGGCAGGGCGAGGGCCTTGCCCGCGTCGATGGCCTTGACGCGCGCGCGGGCATATTTCGCGCGGACGGCGGAGCCGTAGGTCATGTGTGGGATGTACCAGTCATCGGGATATTTGCCGGTGCCGAGGACTTTTTCCTCGACGTCGAGGCGGTGGACGCTGGAGCCGAGCTTCCAGTCGTCTTCGCCCGGCGCGGGGATCGTGCCTTCGCGCTTGAGCTTCGCAGCGAGCTTGACGGCGGCGATGATCTTGACATAGCCCGTGCAGCGGCAATAGTTGTTGCGCAGGGCGTTTTTAATTTCTTTTTCGGTGGGGTCGGGATTTTGATCGAGCAGGGCCTTGGTGCAGAGCACCATGCCAGGGATGCAGAAGCCGCACTGCACCGCGCCGGCTTCGCCGTAGGCATAGGTATAGAGCGCTTTTTCTTCGTCGGTGAGGCCCTCGACCGTGAGGATGTGCTTGCCCTCGAGGGAGGCGGTGGACGGGGTACAGGCGCGGCAGGGCTCGCCCTCGATGAGGACGGTGCAGGCGCCGCAGGCACCCTCGCTGCAGCCGTCCTTGACGCTGGTCAGGTGCAGCCCGTCGCGCAGGAAGCGCAGAAGGCTCTGATCACGGGTCGTGGCGACCTCGGTTCCATTGACGAAAAATACAGCCATGGGACTCTTCTCCTTTTCCTCTGGGAACACCGGGCGGAGGCCCGGAATGTGTTATGTTTATTATACCGTTTTTTGCGGCGGCTTGCAACAAAAGTGCCAGATTTTTTCCACCGGGAGATTCATTTTTGTTCGATATTATCAAAAAATCGTGAAAAGGCGAACTTTTCACGATTTTCGTTATTCTTGTAAAAATACCACGGGTGAATCTAAAGGCGCACGTCGCTGTCGGCTGCGGCGCGCAGGCGATGGTTGGCCGTGAGGAAGAAGATGAGGACAAAGGCGTAGAACACAACGGTCATCCAGGGAGAGCTGACGTTGAGGGAAAAGTCCCAAAAGCCGTGCAGGAGGACGGGAACCGTGATGCTCGCGCGCAGGAAGCGGACGCGCTCGTACGCTTCGCCCTCGCGCTCGGCCTGCTTGGCCTCGCCGAGATAGATGCCCATATAGACTGCGAAAAAGAAGTGGCCCGGCACAGAGAGCAGGGCGCGGGAGACGGCGACGGAGAGGCCGTACTGCGCGACATAGAGGATATTCTCCAGCGCGGCGAAGCCGAGGGCGGAGAAGACGCAGTAGACCACGGCGTCGAAGCGATAGTCGAAGGCGGGATGGTTCCAGGCAAAGCGGCGGACGGGCCAGCGCTTACAGAGTTCTTCGACGAGGGCGACGGCAATGAAATTCTCGAGCAGGAGGCAGACCAGCTCACTGCGGGGTGCGAGAAGAGCGAGCAGATAGAGCAGGCCAGCCTCGGCGGCGCTTGCCACGACACTGGAGAGCGCGCCGAAGAGAACGAGCTTTAAAAGCAGGCCGCGCGGCTCTTTTTCGATCTGATCAAGGCGATAGACACGGATCAACAGAATGATGGCCGGAAGCAGGGCGGCCAACAGGAGGATGGGATTCATAGCGGTCTCCTTTTTAAGAATCAAATTCCTTCGGGTATCTTCTTCCAACCGGCGGCGAGGAATTTTCGCGCCAGGCAGGACATTTTTTCACCGGAATCCCAGGGTGTATTCTTCCAACTCCCAATGTGACCGGCAGCGAGGAATTTTTGCGCTGA
>USLX01000035.1 GCA_900555665.1 uncultured Eubacteriales bacterium
TCTGAAGGTGAATTGCCCGAAGGGCAAGAGAAGCTGGCCTGGGCCATCCCCTGCGGCTCTCTCACGGAACTGCCTTTTATGGTTTTTAGCAGTCTCTGCCGCTCCACAACATGTTTGTGGAGCGGCTTTCAATTACTTTTTCAGGTTCTTCAGGACAGGAGCACCGCGTCGGTTTCTTCCTGCGTGCCGGTGCTCTGGGCAAACCGGGCAAGCAGGTCGGCTTTTGTGAGCTTCTGTTTGTCCTCGCCGGAAATGTCAAGGACGATGCGGCCGCGATCCATCATAATCAGGCGGTTGCCGTGGCGGATGGCATCGGTCATGTTATGCGTGATCATCAGCGCCGTGAGCTTCCCCTCGCGGACAATCTTGTCCGAAATTTCCAGAACTTTCGCCGCCGTCGCGGGGTCGAGCGCAGCGGTGTGCTCGTCGAGCAAAAGCAGCTTCGGCGTCTGCAGCGCCGCCATCAGCAGCGTCAGCGCCTGCCGCTGGCCACCGGAGAGCAGGCCGACCTTCGCCGTCATCCGGTCTTCGAGGCCGAGGCCGAGCGTGGAGAGCTGTTCCCGGAACATCGCACGCTCGCTCTGCGTGATGCCCCAGCGGAGCGTCCGCCGCTGGCCGCGCCGGTAGGCCAGGGCCAGGTTCTCTTCGATCTGCATGTTCGGCGCCGTGCCCATCATGGGATCTTGGAACACACGGCCGATATAACGTGCCCGCTTATATTCCGGCATAGCCGTGACGTCCACGCCGCCAATTTCAATTGTACCCTCGTCCACGGGCCAAACACCCGCGACCGCATTGAGCAGCGTGGACTTGCCCGCACCGTTGCCGCCGATGACGGTGACAAAATCGCCGTCCGCCAGCTCCAGGCTAAGCTCCCGCAGTGCCTTTTTTTCGTTGATGGTGCCGGGGTTGAAGGTTTTCGAGATATGTTCGATCTTCAGCATGTCATCTGCGCCCCCTTCCCTGTTTTCTGGCATGTGCAAACGAGCTCTTCGCCTGCGCCTGCAGATGCGGCACAGCAAGGAAGATCGCCACGATGATGGCCGTAAAGAGCTTGAGGTCGTTCGGATCGAGCTTGAGCCAGAGGATGATCACCATGACTACATAGTAGATCACACCGCCCAAAATCACAAAGGCCAGCCGCACGGCAAAATTGCAGCCCTTTTTGAAAATCGCGTCGCAGAGCACCTCGCCGATGATAATCGCCGCCAGGCCGATGACGATTGAGCCACGGCCCATGCTGACATCCGCCGTGCCCTGATACTGGGTCATCAGACCGCCCGCGAGGGCAACCATACCGTTTGAAAGTCCGAGGCCGATCACCTTCAGCGTCTCAATGTGGATGCCCTGCGCGCGGCTCATCGCGGGGTTGGAGCCCGTGGCACGCATCGCGCTGCCCTGTTCCGTGCCGAAGTACCAGTAGAGCAGAGCGATCGCGACGACCGCGAGCACGAAGCCCACCGCAATCGCCAACGGCACCTGCGAAGACGAGAGCAGAAAGCCCTTCGGCCCCTCCCAGAACATGCCGAACTTTTTGATGCTCGCCGTCTGGTTTGCCTTTCCCATAATCCGCAGATTGATGGAGTAGAGAGAAAACTGGGTCAGAATGCCGGCAAGAATCGCCGGGATGCCAAGCTTGGTGTGCAGCAGGCCGGTCACCAACCCGGTCAGCACACCGGCCGCGAAGGCCGCCAGCAGCGCCGCCCAGGAGGGCCAGCCTGCCAGCATCAGCATCACCGCCACCGCTCCGCCAGTCGCGAACGAGCCGTCCACAGTCAGGTCGGCGATGTCGAGCACGCGGAACGTGATAAACACGCCCAGCGCCATCAGGCCCCAGATAATGCCCTGTGCCACGGCGGCGGGCATTCTGGTGAACAGATTCAGCACGCTCAGGGAACCAAAGTATGCGGATAGGCTCATAGCGAAAACCTCATTTCTTCTTGTTGATTACTCCTCAATGGCCTCATAGCCTTCGGGGATCTCGATGCCGAGCGCCTCGCAGCGGGAAGCCATGTACTTCTTCACGGGGTTCTGGTAGTACTCAATGGGCATCTCGGAGATGTCGGACTCGCCGGTCAGGATCTTGACAGCCATCTTGCCGGTGGTCACGCCGAGGTCATAGTAGTTGATGGAGAGCGTCGCGATGCCGCAGCCCTTGCAGATGCCCTCTTCGCCGGTCACGATCGGCACGCCCGCGGGCTCGGCCACGTTGTTGATGGCCTCGGTGCAGGAGGCGGCAGTGTTGTCGGTCGGGATGTAGAGCGCGTCGCACTCGTCACAGGCCGTGGCCGTAACCGTGGCAACGTCGTTGGAGTCGGCAAACGTATAGACATTGACGGTGACGCCGGCCTCTTCCAGCGCAGTCTTCACAACGTCCGCCTGGTAGACGGAGTTGGGCTCTGCGGAGCAGTAGAGAATGCCAACGGTCTTTGCGTCCGGAACGAGCTCCAGAAGCATCTGCGCCTGCTGGTCAAGTGGAGCGAGGTCAGACGTACCGGAGACGTTGCCGCCGACGGTGCCGCTGAAGTTGTCAATGTCCAGCGCCACACCGTATTCGGTGACGGCAGTGCCGAGGATGGGGATGGTCTGCGTCGCGGAGACAGCGGCCTGCAGCGCCGGGGTCGCGTTGGCGAGGATCAGGTCGACATTGGAGGCTGCGAAGCCGCCGCAGATCGTGCCGCAGGTGGGGATGTCGTTGGAGGCGTTCTGCTCTTCAAAGACGACCTTGTCGCCCAGCGCCTCGGTCAGCGCGTCCTTGAAGCCCTGTGTCGCGGCGTCCAGCGCTTCGTGCTGTACAAGCTGGCAGATGCCGACGGTGTAGACCTTGCCGTCGTCGGTGCTGGGCTCTTCGGCGGTGTCCTCGGCGTCCGCAGCCGGGGTCTCAGCCGGTTCGGCGGTGTCCGCCGTGTTGTCGGAGGCGGTATCGGCCGCCGGAGCCTTCGCCGCACACGCGGCCAGGGCCAGCAGCATGCAAACTGCCAGCAGGATTGCGATTACATTCTTTTTCATGATGTTTTTTCTCCTTTTGCTGTGAAATAAAAAAACAAGACGCCGCCCGTCCGGACAGCGCCTTGTCATTTCCAACCATTCAGAAACACAAAACACCCTCGGACCGATGGGCAATACGAATGAGGCCAGCAAAGCTGACCTTGGTAAAGGAGTAATAGGAGTACGCAGAGGCGGCAGTCTGATTCCAACTTTGCATCATGTCGTCCCAACTCCTTTCCCAACCGTTCGCGGTGTTCTGCAGTTCATGGGTGCATTATATCGCTTTAAATCAGCGAAGTCAATTGCAAAAACCGCCAAATTCAGTCTCCGTTTTTTCCTCATTTTCGTCAACAGCACCAATCCCTCTCCAACGTCCTCTATCGCGCTTCTGACAGCAAACGTAGGGGCGACCATTGGTCGCCCGCTCCCCCCGTCCCCGCCGCAGCGGATAGGCTCCCCTTGATTGCATCAAGGGCCGCGAAGCGGGGCGTGGGAGTGAATGATATGCCGGTGGCATATCAGAGCCGCGCCCCGGAATGCCCGCAGGCATTTGGCCGAGCGCAGCGAGGTCTGCGGGGATTAAGGCTATCAATCTTCCTCTGCACTTTGCTCACGCTTGTAGGGGCGGACGACTCTGTCCGCCCGCTTCTCCGATTTTGCACTGTACCTTGTAGGGGCCGATGCCCTCATCGGCCCAAGGCCCCCTCTATCAAGAGGGGGCTGTCGCGGCATGAGCCGTGCCTGGGGGAGAATCTCTGTCCAAACTCCCCCCTCTTTGTGGAGGGTGCTTTTGCAGCGACGGAATAGGAGAGATTCGTTTCCATTTTGTCTTCGCCAAAATCACGAATCGGGCGGTTGTGGACTCCCCTTCGACATTGGCACGGCGGTGGACGCGACGGCGGAGCAGGAGAGATTCGTTTGCATTTTTGCCGTTGGCAAAAATAAGCGAAGCCGCCAGTGTTTGCACTGGCGGCAGGCACAGTCCACCGGACTGTGCCGATTTTTAATTCGAATCTCTCCGCTCCGCAAAAAATCACGGCATCCCAGATGGGATGCCGTGATTTTGGCGGAGTAGGAGAGATTCGAACTCTCGAGGCGCTCAACACACCTACACGATTTCCAGTCGTGCTCGTTATGACCACTTCGATACTACTCCAAGTATCAAACGCCGACTTTGCAGCCGGGGCTGCTTCATGTCACTCCCGAAACAGCCCCATTATCATACACAATTCTACGCCGTTTGTCAAGTCCCAATTTATCCGTTCATTGCCGCAGCACAGGCCTGTAAAACCTTTGCCGCAATCGGCGCGGCCACCGCACTGCCGGATCCTCCGTTTTCCACGAACACCACAAACGCCAGCGGATAATCTTCATCCACGCAGAAGCCTGCGAACATCGCGTCCGCCGCCGCACCCTCGTGCTCCGCCGTGCCAGACTTCGCGCAGACGTTCAGCCCCCCAAACTGCCAGTCGCCGTACATCGTGGCCACATTGTTGCGCAGATATTCCGTCAGCTTCGCGGCCGTCTCGGCCTTGAGCGCACGGCTGCTCGTCTCGGCCTTCGCCGCATAGACGGTCTTCTCCCCGCGCTTGATCTCCGCCATCAGATACGGCTCCGCGCCCTCTCCGCCGCCCGCGATGCGGCCCATCGCCCGCATAAACGTCAGCGCGTTCACCTGATCGGTATACTGCCCGATGCCCGCCCAGGCGAGGTCGCCCGTGTCTGCGTCCTTAAGCGCAAGCGTGCCGGCCTTGACCAGGATGCCGTCGCATGCAAAGCTCTCCGTCAGTCCCAGCTTCCCGGCATACTCCATCAGCGTCTTCGCGCCGACCTTTCCGGCCAGCTCGCCAAACGCCACATTACAAGAATGCGCCAGCGCCTGCTTCAGCGTGATCGTCCCGTGGACGCCCTCGCAGATGATCTCCTGCCCGCCGATGATGGTCTTCCCCTCGCAGGTGAAGGTCAGATTCTCCCAATCCGGAACCGTTTCAATCGCAGCGGCAAGCGTCACGATCTTGAAAATCGAGCCGGGCGTGTAGGTCGCCTGGAAAAAACGGTTGACATAAACCCCGTCATACGCGCCGCTTGTGTCGGCCTCAACGTCCGGCATGTTGTCGGGGTCATAGCTCGGCGATGTCACCGCGCAGAGGATCTCTCCGGTCTTGTAGTTGTAAACGCCGACCGTGCCGTGATAGCTCCCCAGCGCCTGATAGGCCGCCGTCTGCGCGGCAGCGCTCAGCGTCAGGCTGGCCTTTGCCTCCGTCCCCTCCGCGCCATAGAGACCGTTGATCTTGTCAAAGCCGATCATGTAGTCTGCAAAGCTGCCAAGCAGCGGTGCCTGAATGTACCCATACCGGTCACCCAACAGGTGCATTGTCGCCGTGCGCGTCGCGGCATCGGCGGAATAGTTCCGCCCGTCCGTACTGTCGAGCAGCAGCGTGCCGTCCCGGTCGGTCACGACGCCGCCGTCGAGATTCACACCCGTATAGACGTGCGGGCTGCCCGAAAACGTGACCCACTCCCCTGCTTTTACAAAATAGCGGACACAGAGCAGCGCCGTCCCCGCGAGGAGCACGATTGCCAGGATCAGCGGAAAAATTGCCCGTCCGGATACCTTTTTCACGGCTCACGCCCCCTTCCTGCCTGGCAGCCGGATGGCAAAGCTCGCGTTCTGCCGCGTATCTGCAGCCTTGATGAACGCCAGCAGCCCCCATACGCACAGCATGCTCGATCCGCCGTTCGAAACGAACGGGAAGGTCACGCCCGTCAGCGGCAGGATGTCCACCGTGCCAAACACATTCAAAATCGCCTGTGTCACAAGAATCGTCACCGCCGCGCACGCGCCGATCGTATAGAAGCAACTCCGCCCCACCGGGGCCGACCGCACCACAAATACCGCCAGCACCGCGATCGCGGCCACCAATGTCACCGCCAGAATCAGGCCCCATTCCTCACTGACCAGCGCGAACACAAGGTCCGTATCCGCCGCGCCGACATTGTGGAGCCATCCCTTACCCGCGCCGAGGCCGAACAATCCGCCCGACGCGATGCACATCATCGCCCGCGTCTGCGAATAGCCGGTCGTCAGCGCATTTTCCCAGACGTGGCCCCAGGCGGAAAAGCGCTTGAGCGCATACGGCTTAAAGCGCAGCGCCAGCACTCCGGCAAAGCCCGTGCCCGCGCAGGCCAGCGCAATCGTCGCCACGTCGCCGGAGCGCAAAAACGCGATCACCAGGAACGTCACAAAGAAAATAATCGCCGTTCCGAAGTCGTTCATCAACGCCAGGCATCCGCAGATGGCCGCCGAATAGCCAATAAAAAGGATCAGATTCCGCTTTGCCATCAACCGGTGCAGCGTCGACGCGCCCGCATATACAAAGCAGATCTTCACCAGCTCCGACGGCTGGAACGACACGCCGCCCAGCTGGATCCAGTTGCGCGCGCCAAATTTCTCCGTTCCAAGCACCAGATTCACCGCAAGAAGCCCAATGCCCGCCGCCGAGGCGAGGTACCGGAACGCCTTTGCCCGATCGAGATCGCGCAGCGTCCAGCCCACGAAGAGAAACACCACAAGTCCCGCGCACAGCGCGAGAAATTCCTTCAGTAAACTCTCCGGCGCGCTTGTCGCCACCACAGCAAAGCCCATCGTCGTCAGAAAAAATGCGATCGTCTCCACGTCAAAGCCGCGCCGCCGCATGAGCTTCAGCCCGAAAAACAGCGCCCATTCCACCGCAATCAGCCCTGCGAAGGCCAGCAGAATCTCCGGCTGCCGCCCGCAGCCGAGCAGCGCGCAGAAGCAAACCAGAAGTTGAAAGAGCGTCAAAATCAGCAGCGTCACCGACGGCATCACCCGAATTCCGCCCTGCCGCCGCGCCTCTGCCTGAATCTTCTCCTGCTCCGCCGTAATCGGCACCAGCGTAAACTGCACACCGCCAAGACTCAGCACGTCGCCGAATTTCACCTCGGCAAACTCCACCGCCTCACCGTTCAGCTCCGTTCCGGATTTCGAACGGCAGTCAAAAATCGACCAGCTCCCGTCGTCGTACCGCGTCAGAACCGCGTGTGTCCGCGAGATCGTCGGGTATTCGAGCAGCACATCGCTGCCACGCCCGCGCCCAAGCAGATTTTCCCAGTGCGTCACAGGAATGCGCTCTCCTGCCTGCGTCGTCAGCCAGGCCCAGACCTCCACGTCCCGCCGGAACGTCAACAGTGACACGGCGCACCGCACAACAATCAAAATGGCAAGCAGCGGCGCCACATAGCGCAAAATCCCCATGCCCGCGCCGCCGTCCGGCCAGGTCTCCAGCCACGCGCCGAGCGCGGCCTTGAGCTGTTCCATTGCCTCACACTCCTCAAACATCAAAAAGGGCACCCCTCAAGCTCTGAGAGGCGCCCGAACTCTTACGATTCCTCCTGCTTTGCGCCCGCCTTCGCAGGCTCCGGCTCCACGCGCGGCGCATGCGGCGGCATCACCAGATCCTCCACGGTCTGAATGTCGCGATAGTCCTCCGTCACGGTCGAATGCTGCTTTTTCCGCAGGCGCGCATTGACGCTGTCCGAAATGATCACATACAGCAGTGCAAACACCGGCACGCCGAGCAGCATCCCGGCAAAGCCGAAAATGCTCGCCGCAATTGTGATCGACGCCAGCACCCAAAAGCCCGAAATGCCCACCGTGTTGCCCAAAATCTTTGGCCCGATGACATTGCCGTCGAGCTGTTGGAGCACAATCACAAAAATCACAAAGTAAAACGCCTTCAGCGGGTCGACCAGCAGAATCAAAAAACCGCTCGGCACCGCGCCGATGATCGGCCCAAAGAACGGGATGATGTTCGTCACGCCCACAATGGTCGCGATCAGCGCCGTAAACGGCATCTTCAGCACCGAACAGCCGATGTAGCACAGCACGCCGATGATGGACGAGTCGATGAGCTTGCCGATGATAAAACCATTGAAGATGCGATAGGCGTTGCGCCCGAGCGCAAGCAGCCTGTCTGCCGCCGAGGGCCGCATCGTGGCAACCATAATCTTTTTCGTCTGTGCGCGGAAGGTGTCCTTCGACCAGAGCATATAGATCGACGCCACCAAACCGATGATAAAGTTTGTCAGGCTCTTGATCACCGCGAATACCGACGTCGATACCGTCGTCACGAGCTTGGACATGTCGCTGAGGAACGTAGTCGTCACCCAGTTTTCGATAAAGCCGCGCAGCTGCTCCAGCCCCTTGTCCACATAGCCCTGAATTTCGGGGTTGTCCTCCAGAATATTCGTGGCCCAGGTCTCGATGCTGTTGAAGTATGTACCGGCGTTGTCCACGATGTTCATCACGCTCTCATAGAGCTGCGGCAGCAGCATCGCGAAAAAGCCGTACACCAGAATGCCCGCCACAATCAGCGCCATCACAATCCCAGCAGCACGGCTGAGGTTCTTCGCCGTCTGCGTTTTCAGCTTTTTTTCCAAAATCGGCCCCAAGCGGCAGTCCACAAAATTGACCAGCGGATTGAGCAAAAATGCGATCACCACGCCCGTAATCAGCGGCGAAAGAATCTTCCCGATCGACGTCAAAAGCGCGAAGAAGCCCGGTAGATTTGTAAAGATGACCACAAGCAGAATGCTGATGAAAATCACGACCAGTGCCGTGAGTCCCCATTTGAAATACCGCTTGTCCGAACCCTGTCCCATCCTGTGCGCCCCCTCTCCATGATCGTTCTAATACTATTTTCTGATTAAATTCTTTATAAGATTACCATAACCGGCCGGAAACGTCAAGAAACGGTATCTGAATTTTCCGTTCAGATTTTTGCGCTTCTCTGTGGGAATTTTAAAAAATAATCAGTTAATTGTTGCAGACCTGTTGTTTAACAAAAAGAATTTCTGTATTTATCCAAATTTCAGGACTATTTTACAAAATTATTGCTTGCCACAAACAGAATTTTGTTGTAAACTGTGTGTAAAGGAGGGCTCGCGATATGCCACGTTCGGAAAACCAAAAGCTCAAGCTGCTCTATCTCAAGCAGATTCTCGAAACACAGACCGATGCCGACCATCCTCTCACCGCGCAGGAGCTCATCGATCTGCTTGCCAAGGAAGGCATCTGTGCCGAGCGGAAAAGCATCTATTCGGATATGGAATGCCTTCAGGAATTTGGCCTCGATATCGTCCAACTTCGCGGCCCCGGCGGCGGCTATTACCTCGCCAGCCGTGCCTTTGAGCTCCCCGAGCTCAAGCTTCTCGTCGACGCGGTACAATCCTCCAAGTTCCTCTCTGAAAAGAAATCCCTTCAGCTCATCGCCAAGCTCGAGACGCTCACAAGCTCCTTCGAAGCCAAGTCCCTTCGCCGGCAGGTGACAGTCGCCGGGCGCGTGAAGACCATGAACGAGAGCATTTATTATAATGTTGACCGCCTGCACGAGGCCATCGCCGAAAACAGTCAGATCACCTTCCGCTATTTTGACTGGGATCTGCACGGCGAGCGCCGTTACCGTCCCGGCAAATATACCGCCAGCCCCTATGCGCTCTGTTGGGAGGATGAAAACTACTACCTCATCGCCAACTCCCCGCGCCACGGACTCACGCACTACCGCGTCGACAAAATGGCCTCCATCACGCAGACCGGCCAGCCGCGTCAGTTCGGCCCGGAGTTTGACCGGCTCGACCTTTCCAAATACGGCAAGAGCGTCTTCGGTATGTTCCACGGCGTCCCCGCGACCATAAAGCTCCGCTTTGAAAACAGCCTTGCCGGCGTCGTCATCGACCGCTTTGGGCGCGACGTGATGCTCATTCCCGACGGCAAAGACCACTTCACCCTCACCGCCGACGTCAACATCTCCCCGCTCTTCTACGCCTGGATCGCCAGCTTCGGCCCCCGCGTCAAAATTCTCCTGCCCACGCAGATCGCAGAGGATTATGTCAACTACATCAAAGATACTCTCATCCCTTACACCTGAATTCCGTTTCCCTAGGGTGTATCTGAAAACTGAAAATGTGACCGGCAGCGAGGAATTTTCGTGCTGTGCAAGACACTTTTTCCGCAGGAATCCTGACGTATTTCAAGGAAACGTGACGCCGCACAGCGCAAAAAGAACCGCTGTCCGGGTGCGTTGGCAGTTTTCAGATACACCCTAGGATATTATATTTCAAAATGCGGCAGAGGGAGGCGCGCGGATGCGGAAGGCACGGGTCGGCGGACTGACGGCAGAGAGCTTTTTTTCGTTTTCCTGGAAAAATACGGCGGTCTGCGCTGGCATTTTGGCCGCGGCGGCGGCGCTCTGCTTTCTTTTTCGGCTGTTTGACGATTCCGACGTCTATGTCGCGCTGATCTTTGAACTGGCTGTCGTACTGGTTTCGCGCTTTACAAGTGGGTATTTTTACGGCCTGATGGCGTCAGTCGTGGGCGTCGTGGGCGTGAACTATATTTTTACCTATCCCTACTTCGCCTTCAACTTTACGATCTCCGGCTATCCGCTGACGTTTCTTGTCATGTTGGCCGTCTCCATTGTGGTCAGCACGCTGACCACCCAGATCAAGCAGCAGGAAAAGATCCGGGCCGAGGCAGAGAAGGAGAAAGTGCGCGGGAATCTGCTCCGCGCCGTTTCGCACGACATCCGCACGCCGCTGACCAGCATCGTAGGCGGGGCGAACGCCATTCTGGACTCGGGCGACTGTATGCCGGAGGAGACGAAAATGGCCCTGCTCACGGACATCCGCACCGAAGCGCAGTGGTTGGTCGGCGTGGTGGAAAATCTGCTCTCGGTGACGCGCATTTCCGGCGCGTCCACCATTCAAAAGGAGCTGGAGGCCGGGGAGGAAGTGCTCAGCGCGGCCAGCGTGAAATTCCGCAAGCGCTTCCCGGGGATTACAGTTTCCATGCGCGCACCGGAGGAGCTGCTGATGATTCCGATGGACGCCATTCTGGTCGAACAAGTGCTCATCAATCTGATGGAAAATGCCGCGCTGCACGGCAAAACCACCACACGCATCGAGCTGCATCTGCGCAGAAAAGGGACCGAGGCACTCTTTGAAGTTGCCGACAACGGCGCGGGCATCGCGCCCGAAATCCTGCCACAGCTGTTCTCCGGCGCCATTACCCACAAGGAGGAAGCGTCTGCCGACGGCAAACGCAACATGGGCATCGGCCTTTCGGTCTGCAAGACCATCGTCGAGGCCCACGGCGGCACCATGGCCGCCGCCAATCGCGCCCTGGGCGGCGCCATATTCCAATTTTCACTGCCACTGGAGGAAGAAATCTATGACAATTCGGGACAAAATTCTGATTATTGAGGATGAGCAGACCATTGCTAACTTCATGCGCGCAATCTTAGAGGCGCGGGAGTATGAAGTTATGATCGTGCAGAACGGCGCGATGGCCAGCACGCTGATCGCCTCGCACTGCCCCGACCTCATCATCCTCGATCTCGGACTGCCGGACATGGACGGGATGCAGATTTTAAAATCGGTACGCCAGTGGTCGAAGGTGCCGATTGTGGTGGTCTCCGCGCGGAGCCACGAGCGCGACAAGGTCGCCGCGCTCGACGCCGGGGCCGATGATTACCTCACCAAGCCCTTCGGCACGGAGGAGCTGCTCGCCCGCATCCGCACGGCTCTGCGCCACACGCGCACGCTCACCAGCAACGACAAGCTCGCAAACACCGGAAAGTTTCAGACCGGCGACCTGCTCATCGACTATGACAAACACCGCGTCTACCTGGCGGGCGTTGACGTGCGGCTGACGCAGAACGAATATAAGCTGGTGGCGCTGCTCGGGCTGCACGCGGGCAAGGTGCTCACCTACGACTATCTGATCCGCGAGCTCTGGGGCCCGAGCGCCCGGAACGACAACCAGATCCTGCGCGTCAACATGGCGAATATCCGCCGCAAAATTGAAAAAAATCCCGCGCAGCCGGAGTACATCTTCACCGAAACCGGCATTGGATACCGCATGGTGGAGGGTGACTGAACCGCGGCGGCGAAAACGCGAAATGATACCCGGAAGATCTGAGGATCTTCCGGGCGTTTTCTTTGCAGGGAGGAGGCTGCCGATGGGGCCGGCCGATGATGATTACCAAGTAAGCGCCGCCGTGAGCAGCGGGAAGAGCTCGCGGCAGAGCTCGGTCAGCGCGGATGGCGGAAGGGGATTTTCTCCGAGGCCGCACTCGACGGTAAAGGCCGGGCGATGAAAGCGCTGCAGAAACCAGTCCTTGAACCCCGCATTGGCGGATTCCGCCGGGACCTCTTCGACTTGATAGCCGGACACCGCGGCAAGCCTCTGCGCGAGGGCTTCGCTGCCCTCCGGGGCCGCTTCCTTCGGGCCTGGGTAAATCACGCGGCCCTGCGTGTGCAGCGCAAGCATAAGATCGGGGCGAATGCAGGCCGTGTAGGCAGCGAGCGCCGCCGTCTCCGGCTGGTCGAGTGGACGGTGGCCGGGATAATCCCGCGGCGCCGGGCCGGAAACGCCGCCGGATGCTTTGATGCTGCGCGCCAACTCCCAGCGGGCGGGATAGTTGAGATTCAGGTCGACACCGGAGAGGTTGGCCTTCCAGCCGGACGGAAACGGCACGCCCGGATAGGCCGACGCAAGCTTTGCAGCGGCGCGGTATTCCGGTGTTTCCGGCACGATGGCGCCCGCAACCAGGTCGGCCCCGTCCGGATCAAGCAGCGGGACGAGATAGACCATCGCTCCGTGATAGAGCGACAGTGCATCTGCGCCGCAGACCGCCCCGCCGTCCCGCAGCGCCTCACACCAATGAAATAAAAACTGCCAGAGCACCTCGCTTGTGATGGCTTCGTTGGCGTGGTGACCTGCAGTGAGGAGCACCTTGCGGTCGCCGCTGCCGATCTGAAGTGCATAAATGGGGCGGCCATAGGCCGTCTGCGTCAGTTCCTGTATGTAGACAAACGGAAATTCGCGCCGCAGCCGCCAAAGATACTCCGCCTGCCGCTGCGACGAAAAATAGCACGGTGTTTCCAAACAACAGTCCATAAAAAATCCCTCCGACATCTATTGTATGTCGGAGGGATCGTCGATTTTACGCGAAACTGGTGGTTGCCCGAAAAATCGGTTGGTGCGCTGTTGCCGCCGCGCGCGGCGGGAGATTTTTCCTGAATCAGGGCGCCCGTGACGACGGCGTACCGTGTGTACGTCCAGGAGCGGCAGCGCAGAGTCAGGGAAAAAGATCCGCCGTTCTAACTTTGTGCGCCGATGCTTTTCCGCCAGGACAAGGCGCAGATCCGGCTTCGCGCGGCGGGAGATTTTTTCCTGAATCAAGGCGTCCGCGACGACGGCGTACCGTGTGTACGTCTAGGAGCGGCAACGCAGAGTCAGGGAAAAAGATCCGCCGCTCTTAAAGTTTTTCAAAGATTGCCTTCATTCCGCGATAGGTCATGTAGCAGTCCAGCTTGGCGACCGTCTCGAAGGGGGCGTGCATGGAGAGGATGGGAACACCGGCGTCGAGCGTGTCGATGTTGCGCTTGGCCATGAATTTGGCGACGGTGCCGCCGCCGCCCGCGTCGGTCTTGCCGAGCTCAGCCATCTGCCAGATGACGCCCTCGTCGTTGAAGAGCTTGCGGATTTTGCCGACAACCTCGGCGGAGGCGTCGGACGCGCCGCCCTTGCCGCCGGAGCCGGTGTATTTGCAGAGGCCGATGCCGTAGTTGGCGTAAGCGGAGTTGCGGCGCTCATAGACTTCGGAGAAGTTCGGGTCGTAGGCGGCAGTGACGTCGGCGGAGAGGCAGAAGGAATGGGCCAGGCATTCGCGCAGGCCGACGCCCTGGCTGTGGCAGAGAGAACCCATCACATACTCAAAATAGTCGCCCTGCATGCCGGAGACGCCTTCGGAGCCGATCTCTTCCTTGTCGGCGAAGATGCAGACGGCGGTCTTTTCGGGCTTGTCGAGCGCGAGGAGCGCGGCGAGCTCTGCATAGGCGCAGACGCGGTCGTCGTGGCCGTAGGCACCGATCAGGCTGCGGTCGAAGCCGATATCGCGGGCATTGGCCGCGGGGACAGCCTCCAGCTCGGCAGAGATGAAGTCCTCCTCGGTGATGCCGTACTTTTCGTTCAGGAGGCGCAGGACTTCAACTTTGACGCGGTCAGAACCGTCGTCATCGCGGAGCGGGCGGGAGCCGACGAGGATATTGAGCGTTTCCGACGGAATGGCCTCGTTGAGGGGCTTTTTTCCCTGCTCACGGCCAAGATGCGGCAGCAGATCGTTGATGACGAGCTGCGGATCCTTGGGATCGTCGCCGATTTTGACATAGACCTCGCTGCCGTCGCGGCGGACGACGAGGCCGTGCAGCTCCAGCGGAACCGTGACCCACTGGTATTTGCGGACGCCGCCGTAGTGGTGCGTCTTGAGGTAGGCCAGCTCGGCATCCTCGTAGAGGGGATTGGGCTTGAGGTCGAGCCGCGGCGAGTCGGTGTGGGCCGCGCCGATGTTTGCGCCTTCGGAGAGCGGCTTCTGGCCGATGATCATAAGCATGATGGCCTTGCCGCGGTTGTTGTAATAGAGCTTATCGCCGGGGGCGACGGCCATGCCCGGCGTGTAGGGCTTGAAGCCCTTCGCCTCGGCGAGGCGGATGGCGGAGACGACGCATTCGCGCTCGGTCTTCGAGACGTCGAGGAATGCCTTGTACTGCTCGCAGTAATCGTTCATTTCTGCCTCTTCGACGGCACTGATGCGGTCAAGGCCGTTCTGGGGCTTGTATAACAGCGCGTTACGCTCTTCTTGGGTCATGGGGATTCCTCCTTATTCTATGGCTTGGAGCCATTGTTCACAGAGTTGTTCAAACGCTTCGGGTGTTCCGGCGTTTTCCAGGGTATCATTACAGCGGCTGCGGTAAAATTCGTCCGGCTTCTGGGCGTCAATGCGTCGCCTTGCATAGTCCTCGGAGATACCGTCGCGGGCCATGATGCGCGCGAGGCGCAGCGCCTTCGGCGCAAGGACGGCGACCGTCGTATCGCAGAGATCGGCGAGGCCGGATTCGATGAGATTGATCGCGTCGATGGCGAAATAGGGGCGGCTTTGCCCGGCCTGTTCGGCCAGAAGGGCCCGCATTTTCTGCCCCATGTGGTAATAGACGATGGCGTTGAGGCAGTCCAGCGCCGCCGGATCGGAAAAGACCCGGTTGCCGAGCTTTGGCCGGTCGAGGCTGCCGTCCGGCAGGAAGATGTCCCCGAAGGCCTCCATGAGCGCGGCGCGCATCGGTGCATTCTCGCGGAGCATCTCATAATAGAGCGCGTCGCAGTCGACCGTGTAGCCGCCGTGCGCCTGGATGACGCGCAGAAGCGTCGTTTTGCCGCAGCCGGTCGGGCCCGTGATGCCGAGAACCCGCATGCTCAGGCCTCAACAACGTGGAAACCGGCGGCTTTTTTCAGCCGGTTGCCCACAGCAAAGCCCAGGCCGGCCGCGTCGGGGCACTGCGCCCAGATCTGGCAGACCTGTTCGCGGTCGAATTCGCGCAGGGCGTCAAAGACGCGCCGGGCCTGCTCCGACTTGTCGCCGGCGGGGCCGAGGTCGTGGACAATACAGTCGGAAAAACGGCCGCAAAATTCCGAGAAGCAGATCACGCCGTCCCCGGGACGGACATGGGCCCGGAGATAGTCGGCGCTGGCCTCCGGATCGCCCGTGACAACCGTAACGGGGGCCTTGGGCGCATAGTGGCGGTATTTCATGCCGGGCGCTTTGGGATGTTCGCCGTCGGCAAGCTTACTGACCACAGCCTTGTCCACCGCAACCTCCCCGAGCACCTCCTGCAGTGCCTCCAGCGGAAGCCCGCCCGGACGGAGCAGGCGCGGGGGCGTGGTTGTGAGATCCAGAATGGTGGACTCCACGCCGACGGAGCAGGGGCCGCCGTCGAAGACGCCCTCGATCTTACCGTCCATGTCCTCGCGCATGTCTGCGATGCAGGTGGGACTGGGGCGGCCGGAGGTATTGCCGGAGGGGGCGGCGATGGGAACGTCCGCCGCGCGGATGATGGCCAGCGTGACGGGATGGTTGGGGCAGCGGACGCCGACGGTCTCCAGCCCGGCGGTGGTCCGCAGAGGAACGATGGGCTTGCGCGGGAGAATCATCGTCAGCGGGCCGGGCCAGAAGCGTTCGGCCAGGCGATAGGCGCTGGCCGGCACGTTTTCGCAATAGCGTTCCAGCCACGAGGCGTCCGGAACGTGGATGATGAGGGGGTTGTCCTGCGGACGGCCCTTGGCCTCGAAGATATGCAGGACGGCAGTCTCATCCAGGGCGTTGGCCCCGAGGCCGTAGACCGTCTCGGTGGGGATGCCAAGCAGGCCGCCGGTTCGAATGATGGCGGCAGCGGCAGTGATATTTTCCGTTGTCGGTTCGGTGAAATAAATCGTTTTCACATAGAATTCCTTCTTAATTGATAATAAATGAGCTTCAGCCCAAAGGCCCCTCTACGAAGAGGGGGCTGTCATGCGAAGCATGACTGGGGGAGTTTTCATATCTTCCCCCCTCTTCGCAGAGGGGGGCTATCCGCTGCGGCGGGGATGGGCGGACAGGGTCGTCCGCCCCTACGGACATAAGCGAAGTGCAGAGAAACATGGATAGCCTTAATCCCCTCAGGCGCTGCGCGCCAGATCCCCTTGATGCAATCAAGGGGAGCCTCTGGTGCGGCAAAAATCATTCGTCCTGACTGTTTTGCAGCTTTTCGGCCTGGTCGGCGGTGACGAGGGCGTCGATGAGTTCGTCGAGGTCGCCGTCCATGATGGAATCGATTTTATAGAGCGTGAGGCCGATGCGGTGATCGGTGACGCGCCCCTGCGGGAAATTATACGTCCGGATACGCTCGTTGCGCATGCCGGTGCCGACCTGGCTGCGGCGCTCGCTGGTGACGGCGGAGCTGATCTTCTCCTGCTCGATCTCGTAGAGCTTGGAGGCGAGCATCTGCATACACTTTTCGCGGTTTTGCACCTGCGAGCGCTCCTCCTGACAGGCCACAACAATGCCGGACGGCTTATGGATGAGGCGCACGGCGGAGGACGTTTTATTGATGTGCTGCCCGCCCGCGCCGGACGAGCGGTAGACCTGCATCTCGATGTCTTCCGGCCGGAGGTCGACCTCGGCCTCCTCCATCTCGGGCAGGACGGCAACCGTCGCCGTTGAGGTATGGACACGACCGCCGGACTCGGTCTCCGGAACGCGCTGGACGCGGTGGACGCCGGACTCGAATTTCAGGCGCGAATAGGCTCCCTCACCCGAAATTTCAAAGTCGGCTTCCTTGACGCCGCCGAGCTCCGTCTCGTTATAGTTGAGCAGGCTGACCTGCCAGCCACGCCGCTGCGCGTACATCGTATACATGCGGTAGAGGCTGTGAGCAAAGAGGGCCGATTCCTCGCCGCCGACGCCGCCGCGGATCTCCATAATGACGCTCTTGTCGTCGTTCGGGTCGCGCGGGAGCAGCAAAATTTTCAGTTCCTGTTCCAGCCGCTCGCAGTCTTGCTTGGCGGCAGAGAATTCCTCCTGGCAGAGGGCCTTGAGCTCCGGGTCGCCGGAGTCCATCAGTTCGCGCGCGTCGGCCATGGTCTTCGCGGCGTCCTGATATTCCCGGTAGGCCTTGATGATGGGATCGAGCTGCTTCTGCTCTTTGAGCAGCTTGCTCGCAGCCTTGGGATCGGCATAGAAGTCGGGCTGCGCGGCCCGTTCCTCCATTTCCATGTAGCGTTCTTCGACAAGACGCAGTTTTTCCAGCATAGGGCTTCCTCACAGTTTGATATCGTGTTTATCATATCGCATTTTTCGGCGTACGTCAAATATTGTGCGGGATTTTAACCATACTACTTTGCAGAGGGAGTGATGCAATGCGGCGGACCCTGACAATTTTACTTGTATTGGCGATTTTGAGCGGGCCGGTGCGGGCGGCGGAAGGTGAAAAGTGGGTGGCGCTGACCTTTGACGACGGGCCGAGCGGGGAACTGACGAAGCGGCTGCTGGAGGGTCTGGCGGCGCGGGGCGTCAAAGCGACGTTTTTCGTGTGCGGATACCGCGTGGCGGACTATCCGGAGGCGCTGCGGCAAATCGCGGCGGAGGGGCATGAGATCGGGCTGCACAGCGACAAACACGACTATATGCAGAACATGGGCTATGACGCGGTGGTGGACGATTTGACCCGGTGCCGGGAGGCAGTTTTGGACTGCTGCGGCGCAAGGGCACGGCTGTTCCGGCCGCCGGGAGGGCTTTACAGCGAGACGGTGCTCCGTGCGAGCGATGCGATGGGCCTTTCGGTGATCCTCTGGTCGGTTGACCCGGAGGATTGGGACGCAAAGAAGGCGGCAAGCGTGCTGCCGACGATCCGAAAGGAAGTATTTCCGGGGAGTATCATTCTGATGCACGATCTGCACGGATCGTCGATCGACGCGGCGCTGACGGCCATCGACGAGCTGACAGCGCAGGGTTATCGGTTTTGCACGGTATCGGAGCTGGCGGAGAAGAGCGGAACGGCGCTGCGGCCCGGCGAGGTCTACAGCAGTTTTCGTACCGTTGACGAATCGGCGAAAAACAGGTAAAATATAAGAAAAGATTTCTGATCTAT
>USLX01000036.1 GCA_900555665.1 uncultured Eubacteriales bacterium
TGGAGCTGCAGGGCGCGCGGACGCTGTCGGTCAATGTGTTCGATCAGGAGGAATACCTTGGCTGTCTGACGGTTTTTGAAGCATTCCGGCCATTGCGTGAGTCTGACCGTTTGCTCGCCGTTTTTCTGGTCAAGCTCCTGCGGCAGGCGATTCAGCAAAATCCCGTGCTGGCCAGCGCACGCTCCGCCGTCCGGCGGGCACTGCGCAGCGTCATTGCCGGGCAGCCAGTCGATTTTGAGCATCGGCGGGCACTCAGTCAGGAAAACGGAAAAACGGACTGGGTCTGCGTCCGCCTTCAGCCGAAATCAGGCGCGGCGCCCCTGCCTGGCGCGTATCTGTCCGCCGCGTTGGAGGAGCGGCATCCAGGATCGATGGCATTTGAGCATGACGGCGCGGTTGCCGCGCTGCTGCCCGCAGCGCAGGCCGAGCGCGAGACGACAGCGCAGTTGCTGCCGCTTTTGGATAAACTCGGCCTGATCTGCGGCGTGTCCGGCGCGTTTTCCAATCTGTATGAGGCCAATCAAGCGTGGTTTCAAGCGTCCAGCGCGCTGCAAAACGGACTTTTGCAGGACGGAAGCTGCACGGTCTTTTACTTTCAGGATTATCTGCTGCCGCAGCTTCTCTCCGGTGCGCTGGCCGGCAGACCTTCGTGGGTCTATTACCCGGACGGTCTGAAGAAGCTGAAAGCGCACGACGAAAGCTCGCAGGTCTCGTATCTGGAGACGCTGCGCGTTTATCTCGATAATAACCTCTCCGTCACCAAAACAGCGGCGGCGCTCTACCTGCACCGCTCGACGCTGCTGGATCGCCTTGCCCACATCACACAGATGCTCGGCTGCGACCTCAAGAACCCGGACTTCTGCCTGACCCTCGGGATTCTCCTTCGCGCAGAATTGCAGCAAAAGCGAATCACTCAGCCAAAACCATGATTTGCATCTGACTACTGTTTGACTACTACCATCCGCAAAACCGAAAAAGCTAATTTTCCCAGTGTTTTCAATGGTTTTCGTAAAGTTCAGAGAAGCTGGCTGTTCTCGTTAAAAACCGTACAATCCTTGAAAACACAGCATTTTATCAGATGATGTCTGAAAACTCCGACTTATGAAGCATTCCGGTGGTTTCAAACCTTTCACCAAGGTGACATCACCTTTAGGTTCCATTGCGCAAGCGTGCAGGTTCAAGTCCTGTCGGGCGCACCAGCAATCAGCCTGCATTTTGTGATAAAAATGCAGGCTGATTCTATCATTGTTGTATCCGTATTTTCTCCATCACCAGCTTGTCAATCTTCTGCCCCAGTCTCAAAATTTCTTTCTGCTTTGTATAATCCCAGATGGCTTTATCCAGAACCTCCTCACGAATGCGGTGAGAAGTGCAATCGTCTTTCCCGTTCCGATGGCAGCCCCGGCAGACGTACTCCACACGGCGGCTGCCGTTCCAGTACCCAAAGGGTGGCGTGATCACGACCCCCTCTTTCTGCTTCTGCCGGTAGCCCGCACGGATCTTCTTTCCGATGTCCTTGGCGTAATAATCATTCATCAAGCCTCGGACGCCGATCATGGGGTCGTCCTCCTCGCAGAAAGTGTCTACACCCTCCGTCACAGAAATCACGCGAATTTGCTTTTCGCGCAGGAAATCAATAAACAATGCGGTTTGGGTTCGGTGACAGCCAAGTCTCGACAGATCTTTTACATCGTCATTGGACAGCCTCGCATAGAGCTACCATCGACGTCAGCCAGCCCCTCATTCAGGACAACTCTGCACAATATTATACGACCGTCACTCAGAAGATCGACACCGACCACTGTGCCAAGCTTGTCGGCATCTGCTGTGACTACGCCCAGCGGGAGCAGGCGCGGCCCATTCTGATCCGCAGCGGCACAGACGGACTGATCTCCCGCCCGTTCTTCCTGACAAATCTTCTGCGCGCCATCGACCAAAGCCACCGCGCGCCATCCGCGCCGGAATGTCCGGCGCGGGACGTTTTTTGCCCGTTCACGGCCAAAAAGTCCGCGGGCAATTGATTTTTTCAGACAATCCTATATAATGGAATTAGAAGCATTTGGAAGTGGAGGGTATCCGTATGAAAAAACGATTGATCTCCGGCCTTTTGCCCTTTTGATGCTGCTGACCATGCTGCCCATGGGCGTCAGCGCGGCAGCGCAGGACGCGCTGGCCGGGACGCAGCCCCAGCTCTATCTCGCGCCGCTCTATCTCTACAGCGATACCGTCTGGAAGGAGAGCAGCGAGTGGATCAATGTCGAGCAGGACGCGCTGCCGGACTCCGTCTATGGCGGCTGGGGCGTTTTTTACTACGGCGACGCGGAGGACAAGGCCTCCGCCGTCCGTGTGACGGAGATCTCGTCGACAAATGCCCGTCTCTATCTCGAAACGCCCGACCAGGACGATCTGGCCGAGTCCCTGGCGGCCATCGAAGGCTGCCGCTATTTCCAGGCATACGATCCGGGCCAGGAGACGCTGACGTTTACCGTGAACGGCGAGGCGCACACGGCGGTCTGCACCGTCCCGGCACGCCCCTGGGGCTCTTTCACGTCCGACACGATGGACGAAGCCCAGTACGCAGACTACCTCCCCTATACTGGCGAAGAGGACGTCTCCTTCCGGATGCCGAGTGAGACCGGTCTGCCAACGGACGCCGTGCTCTCCGTCCAGCTGCAGGAAGGGGA
This sequence comes from uncultured Eubacteriales bacterium, assembly GCA_900555665.1. Classification (GTDB taxonomy): domain Bacteria; phylum Bacillota; class Clostridia; order Oscillospirales; family Oscillospiraceae; genus CAG-170. The sequence goes on from USLX01000036.1 coordinate 2,685, forward strand.
AACCACTCGTTCCCTCACCGCCGCAGAAGACGGCTGGTACGGCTTTGCCGGGCACGAAAAATTTGTACACCTCGAAACGATCACAGATGCGAAGGGCCAGCGTGGACTCAAGGTTACCATCCCCGCCGGGCAGCGCCTGCCGGAACTTCCGGAGCTCTTTACGCTCCGGGTGGAAGGCCGGGGCATCGAAGACAGCTTTGGCTGGGACACCGGCATTCAAAATCTTGCCGGCGGCGAAGGCCTCTGGTTCGCGCCCGTGGTGCAGACCGAAAACGGCTGGCAAGAGAGTACGCCGTGGTTTGCCGTGGACGAATCTGTCCTGCCGGAGGCCGGCTCCAGCTGCTTCGGCGTCTTCTACTACGGCTCCCGCGAGAATAAGGCAAACGCCGTCCGGCTGGACTCCGTGCATGGCGACGGCAGCGTCCTCCAGGTTACTGCCATCAACGGCGGGGACTACTTCGCCTACGGTGACGGTCGCCTGGACATTCCAAATCTGCACTATCTCTTCTCTCTCCGTCCCGGCCAGGCCACGCTGACCTACACGACAAACGGTACGGAACAAACTGCAGCCTCCGACATCCGCCTGCCGGAAGCCGGTGCGTTCACAGAAAATCAGTATCTCGCCGCCGCCTTTATTCCCGGCGGCACACTGCCCACCTATGACGCATCCTCCGATCTCACCTATTGGTATCTCGGCAAAACCGGCATTTCTGCTGCCTCCGTACAGCCTGTGCTGGAATATAACGGAATTTCCACACCTCTCACCGCCTCCGCCGACAGCTGGTATGACTTTGGCAGTCATGAAAGATTCGTCCGCATTCAGATGATCGCGGATGCCCGCGGACTACCTGCCCTCTGCGTGACCATCCCGCAAGGGCAGAGCCTGCCGGAGTTCACCGGCGGCAGCTTCTTCCTGCGCCTCCTGATGCTGGATGCGGAGGGAAATGCCTGTGGGGAGCACAACCAAACCGTCTCCTACCAGGGCGACCAGCTCTGGTCACAGTGGACGTATTTTACCGGCGAACAGTGGAGTAAGGACAACGAGTATGTCGGCTATTTCCCCGTTCCGGCCTATACCGTTCCGAAAGATGCGAATCTCTGCCGCTTCCGCTTTGGAACCGCGGCAGACAGCGGGCAGACTGTCACCAACGTGGTCTCGAGGAACGGCTGTCTCTCCGTCCGCAAGGTGACGGAAGACGGCGCGGATGGCGACAACATCTTCGAGCTCCAGGCCGCGAACGTCGGCTCCGACACCCTGCACTTCACGCTCTCCGACGGCACGGAGTTCGACTATCCCATCGAGATTTCTCTGCCTCAAAGCTGGTTCTACAGCGCGGGCCGCGTCTCGCAGGAGACGCTGCGCAGCCGCATCGTCCTCTGCGACGGCAGCGAACAGACGCTCTGGCTCCTGTGCCAGACCTGCCCGGAGGAATTCCTGAAGCTCGACCTCACCCTGGACGGCGAAACCACCACCCTGACCGCCGGCGGCACATTCGAGCTGCCCGGCTATGGCAAACTCTCGCTGGACTGGGCCGCCCTGGAGGACGGCAGCGGCTATGGCCTGAAGCTCACGCTCCCCGCCACAGCCGATCTCTCCCAATCCACAGCGCAGACGCTCTATCTCACGGTTTACGCCAGAACTTCTGACAACGAAGCCTTCGGCTACAGCGCCTCGCTCACACTCAAGCCGGACGATCACCTCTGGATGGCCCGGGTGCGGCGCGTGTCCAATGGCGACGGCACCTACGCCTGGTCTGCCGACCTGAACAGCCTGACCGACACGCTGACCTTTGACCTCACCGGCCCAAACAGCGCCGGCAGCTATGCCTTCTACTACCGCGAGACAGAGGACAGCGATCCCGTTCCGGTCGACAGCATCGCCATCCCGGGCGGGGCTGTGGCCATCTCTTCGCCGTTGGCGGACAATACCGCCGCCCCCGCGAAAAATATGGTCCTGCTCAGTACGCTCAAAACCGGCACCTATCCGCTGACCGCCACAGTCGGCAGCAAGACGTATACGCAGCCCATTCGCATCCAGCTGCCGTCCTGGGCCTTCTTCACCGCGCCTACTTATGACGAGTCGGCTTATCTGTCCGGCAATCTCGTCGATCGCAGCGCCTCGGATGCCGCGCCACTGACGCTCTGGCTGCTGGCAAAGTCCACCTTTCCGGCAGACGTCACGCTGAAGCTGTACAGCGGCAGCAACATGCTCTCCGTGGGCGATGACGGCTATGTCACCATCGGCGATTTTTCAAAGATTCTCCGCCTCACCCGCGAGCCTCTCTCCGGCGGCGGCTATGGCATCCGCCTTGCATTTGCCGACGGCAAAGCGCTCAACGCCCTTCTGGCAAAGGAGGGCAGCCTCCCACTCTATCTGGAGGTGATCTCTGCGGAGGGCTACTACCTCGGCGCCTCCAACCTCTGGATTCAGTATCAGGCCCCGCATGGCCCGCAGCCCGGCGTCTACTCCGGCAGCACCGCCCCCGGCGCGGACGTCCCGGCCGATTCCACCAGCCGCCCGGAGCCTGCGCCGATTCACGTCTCCTACAACGGCGTGGAGTATGTCATCCCGCTCGGCATCTTCAGCGGCAACAACAGCGGCAGCATCACCTCCGTCGAGGGCGGCTTCGGCCAGATGTTCAGCGTCGATGCCGCCGAAAACGGGATCTACAGCGAGCATACGCTTGCGATCACTGTATTCGAAAACTACGCATCCGCCAGCCAGCGGGAGCGTCCCGATCTTGTCTCCCGGCTGATCTCGTCGGTTGCCTTCCGCATCACCACGACGAAAAATCCGGGCTGTATCACCTGGGATGACCTGACTCTCCCCTCCGGGGGCGACCCGCGCTACCGCCTGCGCATCGCCTACGCGCCCATGGCAGACGGCTACGGCTATCTCAGCGCGGACATCACGCTGAAAGACGGTGTCACCATCCTGACTCAGACGGACAATGATTCCTGGACGGCGGATGAGACGGCCGCGCGCAAGCAGACCATCACCTCCTCGTTCTGGACGGATGTGGACAAAACGCTCGTCATCGACTGCGCCGCCGGCTACAACGGCAGCGGCCCTATCGACACGATGGACGCGCTCAACCGCTTCCTGCAGACACTCGATCCCGGTGAACACACCAACATCGAGATCCACCTGATGCCCATCGCCTACGAGGGCATTCTGGAATATGATCCGCAGAGCCCACTGATGCGAAATGCCGTGCTCTGCGGCAGCCAGGATCCGCAAACCGGCGCTTATACCACCATCTACGGCGGCATTCTGCTGAAAAAGAATCTCTCCATGATCCAGTCCCTCTACCTGACGCCGAATCCGGATGACAGGAAAAACCTCAAAGACCGCACCGGCACACCCACCGTCGGCCTCCGCTGCGACGGCGGCGAAGCCCTCATCGTCACCAACACCTGCTTCGACGGCTACGACATCGGCCTTGTCGGCGACGAGGGCGGCACGGTTTCTCCGACGCGCTGTGTGTTCAAAAACTGCACCACCGGCGTCCTGCTCGACTGCGCCGCGCGCACCAGCGGCAACAAAAACCCCTCCTGGTTCCGCAACACCTTCTTCCGCTGCCAAACCGCGCTCGACCTGCGCAGCCTGCCGCAGTATATCACGCCGTATCTCTTCCGCGTCTACGACTCCAACTTTCTGAGCAACGGCGTGGACATTCAGGTTCCGGCTGACTTTACAAGCACCTATTATTTCTACCGCAACTACTTCGGCACGCTGAAAGGCGCTCTTACCGCCCCGAACCTCTCGTACGCAGAGGCACGGGATTCCATTGTCCGCGCCGGGACGGAGGACGCCCCTACGGTGCTCGTCAATCCGCGCCGCAAATATGCCCTTCTGGCCACAGGCAGCGGCCCGACCCTCTGCGGCACCGAGCCCGCTCCCGCGCCGCACACGGAAGATAGCGCCTCCAGCGCATCGCAGGCGCGTGTCCTGCGCGCCGCACGGGCCGCCCGCAGTGTGCAGAGCAAGATCCTGACCGTGGAATCCAGCCATGCCGTGCGGATTTTGAACGGAGAAGCGGATCTCAACCAGATCAGCGACCCGGTCGCCTTCTACAACCTGCAAAATCCGCTGGCCGTCGACGTCATCGAGCAGGCCGAGAGCAACATCCTCACGCTCGGCGTCTGGACGTTCGCCGCCGGGCTGACCGCGCAAAATGACGGCTTCCACGCAGGCCTGGAGATTCAAAACAATTCCGACGGCTCCCTCACCGTCACCGTACAGGACGCAGGCTGCCTCGCCGCGCTCTGCCCGACGCTGACGATTCCCTGCCCGCAGGGCTGGGAAAACGCCGCCGTACAGGCTCCCGATGGCACTTCCCTTTTCGCCTCCTGGCAGGACGGCACTGAAAGCTCCGTCACCTTCCCGGTCGCGGCGGGCGGCTCCTATACCATCCGTCAGGCCGCGCGTCTCTGGATCTCCGCCCCACAGGTGAAAGGCAGTGCCGTCGAGGCGTTGCTGGACGTCCAGAACTTCCCCGCGCTGGACGGAAAAACCGTCGTCCTCGCGCTCTACCGGGCAGACGGCCGTCTGCTCACCACGGCAGTGCAGTCCGTGCACCCCAGCGGCGCAGCCCCGGCTGCCACGCCCTTCCGGGCCAGTTTCTCCGCAAGCGTACTTCACCAGGCCGAAACTTTGAAATTCCTCGTCCTTGACCCCACGACCGGAAAACCGTCCTATGCTGCGTGCACCTGGCCGCGCGCCTCCCTGCAATCCTGACTCCCAACCCCCGGTGATCGCACCGGGGGAACGCCTGCGCGCGGGAAATGGCCAGATTTTCCTGAAATGATGCGCCCCTGCGGGGCTGGAACCCGCCGTTCTTCCGCGCACCGTTCCGAAATCTGAGCGTTTCCAGGCAAAAACCGTCCCAGGTGCCATGCACCTGGGACGGTTGCTCTTTCCATACCTTATCTTTTTAAGCATCCTGCGCATAGCGCGACAGGAATTGCCGTGTGCGCTCTTGCTGCGGGCGGTCGATGACATCGTGGGCCGGGCCCTGCTCGACAATGACGCCGCCATCCATAAAAATCACGCGGTCCGCCACATCGCGGGCAAAGGCCATCTCATGCGTCACGATGATCATCGTCATATGCTGTTCCGCAAGCGAACGGATCACCCGCAAAACCTCCCCGGTCAACTCCGGATCGAGGGCCGAGGTCGGCTCGTCGAAGCAGAGGATGTCCGGCCGGAGGGCCAGCGCACGCGCAATGGCCACGCGCTGCTGCTGTCCGCCGGAGAGCTGGTGCGGATAGAGCTCCATCTTTTCCTTCAGCCCCACCTGCGTCAAAAGTGCCTCCGCGCGGGCCTCAATTTCCGCGTGGATTTCCTTCTTGCGCTGCTGATAATCCGGCTGCTCCTTGGCCAGAAGCTCACTGGCCAGCATCACATTTCTTTTCGCCGTATACTGCGGGAAAAGGTTGAAATTCTGGAACACGAGCCCGAAATGCAGCCGCTTGCGGCGGATCTGGCTCTCCTTCTGCGTGTTTAAATCCGCCGCGTCAAAGAGCGTCTGTCCCGCAACGGTGATCGTGCCGGCATCCGGCACGGTCAAAAAGTTCAGGCAGCGCAGCAGGGTCGTCTTGCCGGAGCCGGACGAGCCGATGATGGCGACTGACTCCCCCTCTTCCAGCGAAAAATCAATCCCGCGCAGGACGTGCGTATTTTTCCCGAAGGACTTCTCCAAGCCCTTGACTTCCAACATTGCCATGGCTGCACCTCCTTACGCCTTAAAATAGTCGAGCTTTTTCTCCACACGCCCGAGCGCAAAGGTCAGGATACCGGAGAAAATCAGATAGTAAACGCCCGTGAAAAACAGCGGCCAAATCGCGCCGGAAATCCCGTGGCTGCCCTTCATAAACGCCTGGCCGGCCCAGATGACTTCCTGCAGAGCAATGATGCGCGCAAGCGACGTATCCTTGACGAGCGTGATAATCTCATTGGACATCGGCGGCACGATGCGCTTGACCATCTGCAGCAGCGTGATCCGGAAGAAGATCTGCGTCTTCGTCATGCCGAGCACCTGCCCGGCCTCCTGTTGCCCTTTCGGGACGCCCTGGATGCCGCCGCGGTAAATTTCGGAGAAATAGCAGGCATAATTGAACACGAACGCAATCGCCGACGCAAGGAAGCGCCCGGCTTCGCCGCTGCCCCAGATGTTCTTTCCGCAGACCAGTCCCGGGAAATAGTAGAGAATCAGCAGCTGCAGCATCAGCGGCGAACCGCGGATAATCCAGATCACAAGCCGCGTGAGCAGCCGGATGGGCTTAAAATCCACAACCCACCAGAGCTGAAACCGCTGCCAGGCGGTCAGACTCTCTGTGGGCGCACCGTTTTTCATGACGTAGGGCCGCAAGAAGCCAAACGGTGCCCAGCTGCTCATCGAGCCGAACGAAATGACCAGGCCCAGCGGAATGGCCCCGATGAGCGTCACGGCAAAGAGCTTGAGCGTCTGCAGAAAACCAACGTTCAGCGCCTGCAGAACGATGGGGAATTGTTCGGAAAAGGTCATAAGGTGTACCGCCTTCTATGTAGTCTTGGCAATTCTACCATAAATAGAGAGGAGACGCAAATGAAAAAGACGCAGCGATTTCCCCGGCAGATCTTACCGGGGAAATCGGGGAATGCAGTTGAAACTTATTGGGCAATCAGGGCAGCCTGGATCCCGTAGGTCTCGGCGCAGGCCTGCATGGAGCCGTCGGCGTAGGCCGCCTTGAAGAAGTCGTTCAGCGCCGCAGCCAGGTCGGAGTCCTGCCGGAAGCCGACGCCGTACTGCTCGCCCTCCTCGGCGTTCAGGCTGACCGTGTAGGTCAGGTTGTCGTAGCTCGCGCCCTCACCAACCATCGCGCCGGCCATCAGAGAGTCGATGACGGCGGCGTCAGACGTACCGGCGGCGACCTCCATCAGCGCGGTGGCCTGATCCTTGACCTCGGTGAAGCTGTAGCCCAGCTTTTCGACCTCAGCCATACCGGCGGAGCCGGATTCCACCGCGAAGCTCAGATCCTTGCAGGCCTCCACATCGGCGTAATCAGCGGCCTTGTCTGCCGGGACGATGACGACCTGGGAGTTATTGCAGTAGGCGTTGGAGCAGGCCATGGCGCTCGTGACCTCGTCGGTCAGGGTCATGCCGTTCCAGACGCAGTCGATGGACTTGCCGCCAAGCTCGAGGATCTTGTTGTCCCAGTCGATCTCGACAAATTCGACGCTCACGCCGAGGCTCTCGGCAAAGGCCTTTGCCATGTCGGCGTCAAAGCCGATCCATTCGCCGTTTTCATTCTGATAGTCCATCGGGGCAAAGTCGGTGATGCCGACAACCAGCGTACCCTTGCTCTGGACATAGGCCGTGTCGCTGTCCGCTGCGGCGTCATCCGCAGGGGCGGCGTCTTCGCCGGAAGCGGTGTCTTCCGCAGGTTCGGAAGTCTGCGTGTCGGCGGCGGTCTGGTCATTGGTCTGGTCTGCGGCGGGTTCGGACTTGGCGGCACATGCGGCCATCGAGAACACCATCAGCGCTGCGAGCAGCATTGCGATCCATTTTTTCATTTTCTGTTCCTCCATTTTGCCGGGCGGCTGTGTCGCCGCTCTGTTTTGTTATCGTGCTAACACTTTACCATACTAATTTGGTAATGTAAAGAAGTAATAATGCAACAAGTTCCCCATGAAACCCATGGAGAACTTGTGCAACTTGCCTGCAGTCCGCGCAGCCCTGTCCGTCGCGTCGCAGCGGCCCCCTTTTGGTCGGAATGCAGCAAAATCCGATATTTTGTGTCGAATGGGAAATTATTTCCTAAATATAGAGGTTCTGTCCCAACTTCGACAAAATCCGCAGCGGCTTTGTGCTATGCTTGTGCCAAGACAGGACCGGGTGCAGCCGAATGGCCGCAGCGCTCCGGTCATCGGGCTCCTCTGCGCTGCCGCGGTTGACGATCCCCGCAGCCAGTGCCGAAGGCGTCCCCTCCGACCGCAGCGCCCGCAGCGCTGTCTGTTCCGCGACTCCATCGCTCACCAAAACCAGCATCTGTCCCTCCTGCATGGACAACCTCACGCACTCCGCTCCGTGTGTCTCTCCCACACCGAGCCCCGGAGGCGGCGAGGTTGTTCCTATTTTTCGGATGCCGTCGCGGCCCCGCAGATAGGACGGTGCCGCACCCCATTTATGTAAAAACCCCTCTCCCGTCACAAGGCTCAACTGTGCCAGATCCACCGTGGAAAACCCGCCGTCGCCCCGGAGCAGATAGTGGGCGTTTAACATCTGCAGCGCGTCCTGCGCGTCGAATCCACTTCCGATCATCCGCCGCAGCAGCCCCGCCGCCTCCTCCGCCTCCCGCGCGGCCTCCACGCCGGTGCCCATCCCATCACAGAGCAGCACATAGAGCCACTGCCCACAGGAAAACTGCGTCACACGGTCGCCGCTGGCCCCGCGCTCACGCCCGCGCGTCCGGGCGGAGACCTCCGCACGATAAACGGCCCGCGCTTCCGCCCGCTCCGGCGCATGCTCCAGCAGCCGCCCCAGCGCACGATACTGCTCCGCCACGATTTTCCGCAGCTCCGCCGCCCGCGCCTGATACTGCCGCTCTGCGCGGGATGCTTCCGCCCCGCTCCGGCGTGCCTCCGGCCGCGTCATTCCCTGTGCCAGCTCCTCCAGCACGGCCCCGGCCGCTGCATATTCGCCCGGCTCCTCCCGATCCGGCATCTGTGCGCCGCGCGGCAGAAAACAGGACACAAAGCCGCCCGCAAGCGTCATCAAAAACAGCCCCGGCTCCAAACCGCCCGAGAGCAGCACGCACACCGCACACCCACAGACAAACAGCAGCGTCTTCCCCGCCCGCGTCCGCAGCGGCGCCGCATGTGCCGCCAGTGCCGAGGCCGTAAAGACCAGCGTCGCGCTGAGCATCGGCTGCCAGCAGAGATCCAGTGCCAGTCCGCACGCCGCTGCCGCATACAAATATTCCGCGCCGCCCAGTGCCCGGCAGACGGCTCCGGCCGCCACGGCAGCCCCGAGCGGAAGGCCCCCCGGCAGGCGCAGCCGCGTACAGCCGCCGATCAGCGCGAGAAGCAGCGCCCGCCGCTGTCCTTTCCCGCAAAATCCAGCTGTAAACCCCGCCAGAACGCCCAATTTCACAAAGAAAAATGCGATCTCAAACGGCTGCATCGGCCCCTGCAGCAACAATATCAGCCCAACCAGCGCATAGATTGCGCAGACCGCCGCGCTGCGAAACCACCGCTGCTCCGCCGGAAGCAGCCCCCGGAAAATTCCAAGCCCGGATAGGATCAAGAATCCCGCCGCCAGCGGTTCCACCACGTCAACCGTCTCCCAAAGCAGCAGATACCCCGCTGCAGCCCCGGCGTAGGTGCAAACCGCCTCCACGCCAAACTCCAGCGATGCCAGATACGCCAGCGCCACCGGAACCGGAAGCTCCAGTGCACTGCATCCGGTCAGCAGCGCTCCGACCACCACGCCCACAGCGCACCGCAGCCCCAACCCCATCCAGGGCTGCGACAGCAGGTGACGAATTTGCCGGATCATTGCTCCCATGCTTCTCTCTCCCGTTCTTTTGGATGCTGTCAGTCTACCAGAAGGCGACAAAAGAATCGGTCGGGAAATGTCGCGGGGAATGGGCTTCGAAGGATTTTCTTGCTTCCCGGCCCAAAATGCCGTACAATATACAAAAACAAAAGGAGCGTGAAGTCTTGGGAAAAGAGATTGAAATCAAGCTCGCCGCACCGGATCAGGAGACGCTGCGGCGCGTGATGGAGGATCCCGCGGTTGTCTCCGCCCGGCGCACCGACTGGCGCAGCATCGACATGGAAACCGACTACCTCGATACGCCCGCCCGCGCCCTTTCGGCGCAGAAGTGGATGCTCCGCCGGCGGCTGGAAAACGGGGAGACCGTCTACACCATGAAAACGCCCGGCGACGGCTATACTCGCGGCGAGTGGGAATCGAAAAAGCCCACGCTTCCTGAAGCCGTGGCAGAGCTGGTCCGCCTCGGCGCCCCGGCGGCGCTTGCCGCGCTGACAGCGGGCGGCGTTTCGCGTGTCTGCGGTGTCCGCTTCCGGCGTGAAACCGCCCGCCTTGATCTCCCCGGCGGCACGGCCTGTTTCCTCTGCGCCGACAGCGGCCAGCTGCTCGGCGTCCGCCGGCGGCCCTTCCATGAGGTGGAGCTGGAACTGATCTCCGGCCCGGTGGAGCCCATGCTTGCCTTTGCGCGCACCCTGTGCGCTGTCCAAGGCCTCCGGGAAGAGCCCCGCAGCAAGTTTGTCCGCGCTGCAGAACTTGCTGAATCACCGGCTTTTCCAGGATCCAGGGTTGTTTTTTCAACCCTGACCTGATACAATACAAACCAACATCCGCTCTTCCTTCCGGGCGGCCTATGAGGTGGGAACTATGAATTCTGAAAAACAGATGAACCTGACCATGCTCTGCGATTACTATGAGCTGACCATGACCAACGGCTATTTTGCCTGCGGCATGCAGGACCGGATCACATACTTCGATATTTTCTTCCGTTCCGTGCCCGATCAGGGCGGTTTCGCCATCGCAGCCGGCCTGGAACAGGCCATCCACTATATCCAGCAGCTGCACTTCGACGATGACGACATCGCCTACCTGCGCAGACGCAATATGTTCAGCGAAGACTTCCTGCAGACGCTTCGCCACTACCATTTCACCGGCGACATCTGGGCCGTGCCCGAAGGCACGCCGATCTTCCCCAACGAACCGATCATGACCGTCCGTGCCCCGGCCATCGAGGCGCAGATCATCGAAACCTTCCTGCTCCTCACGCTCAACCACCAGAGCCTCATTGCCACCAAGGCCAACCGCGTGGCCCGCGCAGCGCAGGGACGCACCGTGCTGGAATTTGGTTCCAGACGTGCGCAGGGCTCCGACGCCGCCGTGCTTGGCGCGCGCGCAGCCTACATCGGCGGCTGCCGCGGCACGGCCTGCACGCTGACGGACGAACTCTACGGCGTCCCCGCCGGCGGCACCATGGCACACTCCTGGGTGCAGATGTTCGACAGCGAGTATGATGCCTTCAAGGCCTACTGCGAGATTTATCCAGACAACCCCACGCTGCTCGTGGACACCTATAACGTTCTGAAGTCCGGCGTACCGAACGCCATCCGCGTCTTCAACGAGGTGCTCCGCCCCCGCGGGCTGACAAAATGCGCCGTCCGGCTCGATTCCGGCGACATGACCTACCTGACGAAGAAAACGCGCAAAATGCTCGACGAGGCGGGCTGGGAGAGCTGCAAGATCACCTGTTCCAACGCGCTCGATGAATACCTCATTCAGGATCTGCTCAACCAGGGTGCGCAGATCGACTCCTTCGGTGTCGGCGAGCGGCTCATCACCGCGCGCAGTGAGCCCGTGTTCGGCTGCGTGTACAAGCTCGCCGCCGTGGAGGACGAAAACGGCACCATTATCCCGAAGATCAAGGTCAGCGAAAACGTCGGCAAGATTACAAATCCGCACTTTAAAAAGGTCTACCGTTTCTATGGCAACGACACGGGCAAGGCCATTGCAGACTATATCTGTCTGCACGACGAACTCGTCGACGACTCGGGCAACCTCGAAATCTTCGATCCGCATGCCACCTGGAAGCGCAAGACCATCTACAACTTCACCGCCAAAGAGCTGCTTGTTCCCATTTTCAAAAACGGTGAGCTGGTCTACGACATGCCTTCGCTCCCCGACATCCAGCGCTATTGCGCCGCGCAGGTGGACACGCTCTGGGATGAGGTCAAGCGCTTTGATAACCCGCACACCTACTACGTAGACCTCTCGCAAAAACTCTGGGACATTAAATATGATCTCCTGAAGAAGAACAGCAGCCGATGAAGCGCGAAAAAAGCCGTGAAATTGCCCTCTGCGGCATGATGGCGGCGCTTGCGGTCGTCATTCTCTGCCTTGGCGGGCTCATCCCGGCAGCAACGTTTTGCTGCCCCGTGCTCGCGAGCTGCGTGCTGCTCCCGATTCTGCCCCGCTGGGGCCGGCGGGACGCGCTGTGTGTCTGGGGTGCTTCCGCACTGCTCGGCTTGCTGCTCGGGCCGGACAAAGAGGCCGCAGCGCTCTATCTGGTGCTGGGCTACTACCCCGTGCTCAAGCCCACGCTCGACGGCCTGCGCCCCCTGCCCCGCTGGGGCTGCAAGCTCCTGCTCTTCAACGGCGCAGCACTCGGGCTCTATGCCGTTTTGATTTTCGTGCTGGGGCTCGACGCACTTGTGCAGGAATACCGCGAAACCGGAACCGTCCTGCTCCTCCTCACGCTTCTCACCGCCAACGTCGCCTTTGTCCTCTATGACGTACTTCTGACCCGCCTGCCCCGCCGTTTCCACAGGCCCCCTTCCGCCTGAAGCGCCGGGCCGTCCGAATATACAGCAAAAACCACCGGCCCTGCCGGTGGTTTTCCGTGCTCCGCCGTGCCCTGCTCCAGCCGGGCACGGCAGCTTTTTTCAGTTCAAATATTCGCACTCCAATGCGCGCACCATGCGGACATAGGTTTCTTTGCAGCCCGCAAGATCGTTTGCCTGCAGCGCCGCATAGCAGGGCTGCAGATACTTCTCCCGGATCCCGGCATAGCGCGCTTCGCGGTCGCCGCAGATATCGATACACATGACGATGGCCGGCGCGATGCGGTAGTATTCCTCGATGAGCGCCGCGCCGTCCGGCTGCGCGCGCAGATAGCCGTCGCGGAAGGCACGGAAGGCCGTCAGTTCTTCGCAGTCATCCGCCTTGCCCTCGCTCTCGCAGACCGCCGTGGTGATAAAGCAGAGCCCGAAGAACTTCTTCTTTTGAAATCCGCCCGCAAGCGTCTCATAATCCCCGACATAAAACGGGGACTTCGGATAGCGTGCAACCCAGACCCGCTGCAGCGTGTCGGCAAATTCCCGCCCCGAGGGGACATTCTGGTGCAGCACCATAGGCACGAAAAACAGTGCGATGACATACTTGTCATTCTCCTGCAGGAAGCGGTCGGCACGGCGTTTTTCGCTCCAGTCCTGTTCCAGCTCGTCGATCAGGCGCTCCGCCGCCGCAGTCAGCTTTTCCGCCCGCTCCGCGTCGGAAAGGCCGCTCACACCGGCGTCCAGCTGCAAAACAGTAGCGCTGCAGCCCGCCTCATATTCTTCAAACGCCGGGACGAACTCCGTCTTGGTCACCCGCTTTTGATAGCCGCGATAATTCCGCACACATCCGGCCAGCGCCTCCAGCGCCGCACCGTAGGCCCCGGCGTCCGCAGCCGCCGGCGCGGCATCGCCTGTGACAAGCTCCGCTTGCGACAGCCGTGACCCGCAGTACATGCACGAAAACTGCTCCAGCCCCTCCGGCACGCGCAGCTCCTGCATACATTTCGGGCATCTGCCCACTACAAATCCCTGTTCCATACGCCACTCCTTCGCTTTTTGCGGTATTTCTATTTTTTCACAAAGCGTCTCCGCTGTCAATCCTTTTGGGCAAAAAAGCCGCTGCCTTTCCAAAAAAGTGCCGGCGGCAGGGCGCGCCCTGCCGCCGGTGCGGCCCTTTATCCGTAGAGCACAACCGCCGCGCAGACAGCTCCGTTCTCCGGCGCATAGGATTCCATCGGATAGCTGTCCCGGTATTTCTCCAGCAGCGTCTCCAGTGTCTTCGCGTCCACCGGATAGACCCGGCCGCCATCCTGCAGCGTTTCTTCGCTGTCCGTCAGCTCCGGGAGCGAGGCGCAGTCCCAAACCGCAAGCACCGCGCAGGCGTGCTCCTGCGCATACTCTGCCGCGGCCTGCGACGTGTGCTCGTCCGACTGGGTACCGGGAAACAGCGTCTCCACAACCTCATGCAGCGCCGCCGTGCTCTGGTGTTTGCCGGAAAAGCCCGGCATTTCAATGAGGCCCGCCGCGCCCAGAATAAGCGCCGCAGCCGCAGCCGCGCCAATCAACGCCACCGGCACCCAACGCTTTTTCTGCGCTCTGCGCGATGCGTCCGCGCGTACCTCGCGCATCACCGTGCTCCGCAGCGCCTCCGGCGGCTCCAACTGCGTCTCGGGGAGCATCGCGTCCACGTCCCGCATCGCCGCAAACACACGGCGGCAGTCCGCGCAGCCATCCAGATGGGCCTGCAGCTGCGCATGCGCCTGCTCGCTCAGCATTCCGTCCAATTCCGCGCTGAGCAGTCCCAGCGCCTCGTCACAATTCATTTCGCGCCCACCTCGCCTTCTACTCCTTCAGACGCACCGGGCACGGAAAGGTTCCCGCGTTCGAGAATTTTTTTCAGCTGTCCCCGCGCCCGGGACAGCCGGGACTTGACCGTCCCAACCTGGATGTCCAGCACCTCGGCAATCTGCTCATAGGCCAGACCATTCACCACACGCAGCTGCAAAACCGCCCGGTGCTCCGGCAAAAGCTGCGCCATGGCCGCGCGCAGCGTCTCGCGCGTCAGCTTCAGCTCCACCTGCTCCTCCGGCAGCGGCGCCGGATCCGGCACGGCATAGGTCTGCTCTTCACCGTCCGCACCCTCGAAGGTCAGCGGCACGGTTTGCTGCCGCCGGCGGCGTCGCAGAAAGTCGATGCAGAGGTTGCTGCACAGCCGGTAGAGCCAGGTGGAAAACGCCGCCTCAAAATGATACTGCTCCAGACAGCGCCACGCGCGCAAAAACGTCTCCTGGGAGAGGTCAAGCGCGTCGTCCGGATTGCCTGCCATTCGATAGCAGAGATTATAGACATTTTTCTGGTGCGCAAGCAGCAGCTGCTCAAACGCATCCGCATCGCCGCGCTGCGCGCGGCGGATCAAAAGTTCGTCCTGCAAAGCCTTCACCCCAAATCCCGCTTGATTCCGGCGGCAATGGACGCGATATCATCCATCGTGGCGATGCCGGAGATCTTCTCTTTATAATATCCGCTGTGCGGAACGCCGCGCAGATACCAGGCAAAATGCTTGCGCGCCTCGAGGCATGCGATATGCTCGCCCTTGTCCTGCGCCGCCAGTTCAAATTGCCGCACCGCAACATCCACACGCGCGCACAGCGCCGGCCGCGCCGGAATCTCTTCCCCCTGCAGTGCCGCTTCGCACTGCCCAAACAGCCACGGGTCGCCAAATGCGCCCCGTCCAATCATAATCCCATCCGCGCCCGTCCGCGCCCGGCACTTTACGGCGTCCTCCGGTGAAAAAATATCACCGTTTGCAATCACCGGGATGGACACGGCCTCTTTCACAGCCCGGATGGCGTCCCAGTCGGCAACGCCGGAATAGAGCATCGTCTTCGTCCGCCCATGGACAGCCACGGCGGACGCCCCGGCCGATTCCACAAGGTTCGCCAGCTCCGGCGCATTGCAGCTGCCTTTGTCCCAACCACGGCGCATCTTCACCGTCACCGGCACGGAAACGGCCTTGACCACCGCCTCCACAATCCGCCCCGCAAGCTCCGGATTGCGCATCAGGGCGCTGCCATCGCCGTTGTTGACGATCTTCGGCATTGGGCAGCCCATATTGATGTCGATAAAATCCGCGCCGGACAGCTCCAGCGCAAAGGCCGCGGCCTCCGCCATGACCGTCGGGTCGTTCCCGAAAATCTGCGCGCCGCAGACGCCGCTCTCCGTTTTGCGCAGCAAGCTCATGCTCTTTTTGTCGCGATAGACCAGCGCGCGGGACGAGACCATCTCCGTCACCGTCACCGCTGCGCCCAGCGTCTGGCACACGCAGCGAAACGCCCAGTCCGTCACACCCGCCATCGGTGCCAGCACGGTAGCGCCCCGAATTTTCAATGCTCCGAGTTTCATAGAAGCCTACTCTCCCAATTTATACTGATATTCAATTAAAAACTTTCATTCATGGAATGGAAGTTTTTAATA
>USLX01000037.1 GCA_900555665.1 uncultured Eubacteriales bacterium
TATAAAGCCCTTCTAGGGCTTATTCAAGCCTCCGGCTTAGCCGGAGGTTTTGACTGCACAGACCGGCAAGCGGCGTGACCCACGCTCCGCCGCGACAAAAAGGCCCCGGCGCAATTGCACCGGGGCCTGCTCTTATTTGTTCATCATGCGGATGTCCCGCCCTGCGAATTTGTAGAGCGTATAGCTTCCCAGCAGCCGGGAGGCGATCTGCGCCGAATACCGCCGGTCGAGCTCGCCGAGCGGCAGGTTCGTCGATACAATGCTCGCCCGCCCCTCCAAAAGCCGCGTGTTGACCACCTGATAGAGCGCCGCAATGGTAAACTGCGTGGTCATCTCTGTCCCCAGATCGTCCAGGATCAAAAGGTCGCAGCCGAGGTATCGCCGCGTGGCGTCCACACCCTCGCGCGGCCGGAATTTTTGCTGCTCAAAATCTGCGAACAGCCCCTCTGCCGACGCATAGCAGACCGAGAATCCCCGATCGGCCACGCTCCGCGCGATGCAGGCGGAGAGAAATGTCTTCCCAAGCCCCGTTGCGCCGGAAAAAAGCAGCGATTTTGCCGCAGGCGTAAAGGTCTGCGCGTAGCGAACCGCCCGCTCATAGACCTTTTTCATCATCTCTCGCGGACTCATCCCGAGATCCGGGTCATATTCCGCCGGATAGTAGTCCAGCCGAAACCGGTCAAAGCTCTCCCGCCCTGCGCCAAGCAGCTGCGAGAGCTCCTTTTTCTGCTCCTGCCGGCAGAGCTCCGCCAAACATTCACACATCCGCGCGCCCACATAGCCGCTCCCGCCGCAGTGCGGGCAGATGGAGGTCTCCTCCAGATCTTCCGGATCGATGCCCTCCGATTCCAAAATCCAGTCCCGCTCCTGCTGCAGCTGCAAATTTTCTTCCTTCAGCTGCCGCATCGTCTCGCTGGGATCCTCTCCCGCGCGGAAGGCGGCGGCACAGACCTTCGCCGCCGTTTTTTGCAGCGCAAGATCGATCTGCCGCAGCCGCGGCAGGCGGTCATAGATGGCCCCGATGCGCACGGCGTCGTCCTGCGCGCACTGCGAGCGCGCCTCAGCGAGCCGGGCCCGCGCCCGTTCCAAAATCGCGGCGGAATATGCCATGTCAGTCCTCCTCCTGCATCATACGGGCAATGGCCTCGCGCTCCAGATCGGTGAGTTTGTCCTCATGCCGCTGTACGCCATAGCCGGGCCGTGCGGGTTTTTGCGCCAGCCGGTCGCCGGATTCGATCTGCGCCAGGGACGTAAAACCCTGCTCATGCCAGCTTTTCAAAATTGAATTGAGATACGGCCACTTGAGCCCGCCCGTATTCATACACGTCTTTTCATAGGCCAGCTGGATTTCCTTTTCTCCGAAGCCCCAGCCCAGCCAGGTGACGACGAACTTCTCTTCGCCCGCCGTCAGCCGCCGGTCGCAGATTCCGAGCAGTCTGCGTATCCGGCCTACGCCGTTTTGCAGCTGCAGCTGTTGCTGCATGTAAGCTGCCGCCTGCTCCATCGTCTCGATGCCCAGGTCGGCCCAGTGATAGGCTTCCTTTTCAATCGTCCGGATCGACGGCATCCGCGTCACGCCCCGGGCCTGCCCGCGCTGGATGCAGTAACTGATCAAAACGGACAAAACCTCCGGCGCCATGCCCAGATAGCGATACAGGCAGAGCAGGATTTTCAGCTCCTCCGTGGACAAAATACGCCCCAGCCGCCGCTGCGCCTCGCCGACCATGCTCGGAAATTCCGGCCCCGCGTGGTATTCCCGCGTGACGTCCTCTTCCGTATAGTGTGGGGCCTCTGCCGGCAGGGGGAATTTTTTCGTCTCCTCGCGCCAGAGCCCCAGTTGCTGCAGGGTTGCTGCCGCGAGATCATAGCGCGTGGACGTCATGCGCAGCTTTTCCTGCGCCTCGCCGCGCGGCAGACCCGCCGCATCATATAAATAAAGCAGCGCCGCGTCGCCGTTTCCGGCGGCGAGCAGCTTCCGGACGTCCTGCCCGGGCAGTTTTAAGGCTTCCGTCTCCAAGCGAACGCCCCCTCTCTCCAATTTTGCATATCAGTCGAAATCGAAAGCCAGCCAGATCGGCGCAGTTTGCTTCTCTGCGTCCAGCCATTTGGCCATGCAGTTCATCGTACCGTGCCCCGGCGTTTTCACCGGATACTGCCCCGCGCCGAGCGCTGCAGCCAGCGCCGGGAGCATCCGCGCATCCGGCAGCAGTTCTTCTACGATTTGTCCTGCGCGGCGCACCGCCGCGCAGCCGAGCGCATAGCCCTGCTCCAGCCGGTAAAAGTCCAGATCCTCTGCCGCGTAGTCCAACTGCGCCTTGGAATGGCGCGTGTGCGGCACGTCAAACAGCAGCGTCTCGCGCAGGCCCGCGTATTCCTGCGGCGTGACCACAGCCGCCGCGCCCTGCGGCGCGTCGGTATGGAGTGTCTGCGCCGTGCAGCTGTCCTGCCGCGCGTAGCCCATCGTCTCATAGTAGGACGCAAGCTTTTCCGTCTCCGGGACGAGCAGCAGACAGGAGACGTAGCGTTTCCGCAGCGTCCTTTCCGCAAACTCCATCAGTGCGCGGCACACGCCGCGCCCACGGAATGCCGCATCCGTTGCGACGGCATAGAGGTAGGCAGCCTTCTGCATCTCCTCGCCGTGCGCCAGCGTGAGCGGCAGGGCAAAGAGCATCGCGATGACCGCACCGTCTTCCTCCGCGCAGAAGCCTGTCGCCTCGGGATAAACGGTCTTAAAAAAACTGTCGATCTCCGCGTCCGTGTCGCCGAACGCCTGCTTCCAGAGCGCTTTCAGCGCTGGAATATCATCCGGCCCGGTCTTTCTCGTCCGCATCAGAAGCCTCCTTGCAGGTCGGCGGTGCATTTTTCGAGCAGCAGCGTCGGCTGGTAGGATTCCTTCGCTTTCCGAAGACCGGGCTCGCCCATGTCGTCCTCGCGGTTCAGAAATTCCAATTCCGGGTATTTTTCCGCGATATGGCGGGAAAATTCGCGGTTGATCATCGCATATGCGCCCTGAATATCGGCATACGCCTTTTCAAAGCAGACGTCGTAATACGTCCGGTTCATCCGATAGCCCATCGAGAAGCCGAGCACCTGCTCGCCGTCCAGCAGCATCCATCCGTCCATGCCGATGGCCGCAAAATGCTCGAACGCCTTGGCGATGGCCTTCTTCTCGCTCTGAATTTCATAATTTTCCGGGTGGTCTTGGTACCAAAGGGCCACCATTTCCCGGCATTTTTCAATGTTCTCCGCCGTAATGACCTCGGTATGCCAGTCCGGGTGCTCCGCCTCGAAGCGGTGGCAGTGGTTGCGCTTGGATTGCAGCTTTTTGCCGCGCAGCTCGGTCAGCTCTTCGACGGTGTAGATATAGTCGAACGAATCGCGGTACGGCGTGAACCGGAAGCGGCCCGGATACTGTTCCTCCAGAAATGCCTGGGCCTCCGCCGTCACGCCGCGGAAGCGCGTCTGGCCGCCGCGCCGCAGGCTGTCGTCCAGCACCGCGTCCACCGCCGCGCGCAGATCCCCCTGTCCGGCGGGGAAGAGATAGATGTTGCGCCCTTCCCAGTGCAGATACTGCGTGACGAAATCGCCCACGCGGCCGACCTGGCCGTAGTAATTCGTCCAGAAGAGCATACTCGTAAACGTATAGTCCGCGCCCGGCTTGTTGGCCGCGTGGAGGATCGGCTCGATCCAGTGCTGGTCGCGGACGGTGATGTCATGAAAATCGATCATAAAAACCTCTCGTTTTCTGTTATGTCAGTCTTATATAGTATACCACTTCCGTCAATGCTTTTCCACAGAAAAAATCATTTGCATTTTTGACCGCGATTTGCTAAAATAAGGCCGTTGTGTAGCAAATGTGCGTAAGTCCAAACGGACTTACGCACTATTTTTTTCGCTTATGGAGGTAGTTATGGAAGAAAAACAGGACTTTTTGGGGACGGCCCCGCTGGGTAAGCTGATGCGGAAATTTGCCGTGCCGTGTACAATCTCACTGCTGGTCGGGGCGCTTTATAACATTGTGGACCAGATCTTCATCGGCTGGGGCGTGGGGTATCTCGGCAACGGCGCGACAAGCGTCGTCTTTCCGCTGACGGTGCTGGCGCTGGGCCTTGCCGTGATGATCGGAGACGGCGCGTGCAGCTTCGTGTCCATCTGTTTCGGCAAGCAGAACGCAAAGGACGCAAACCGCGCCGTCGGCAATGCCATAACGCTCAGCGTGCTGGCAGGCTTCGCGGTCATGGTACTCTTTTATCTGTTCCGCGATCCGCTGCTCGCCCTCTTCGGCGTAACGGAGGCCAACCGGCCCTACGCGCAGGACTATTTCGCATGGATCGCTGCAGGCATCCCGGTCTACGTCTTCGGCCAGGCCGTCAACCCGATCATCCGTGCCGACGGCAGCCCCAAATTTGCGATGGGCTGTATGCTGGCCGGTGCGGTCACGAATGTCATCGGCGATCCGATCGCCATTTTCGTCTTCCGCGGCGGCATCGTGGGCGCGGCCATCGCGACCGTGCTCGGCCAGCTCGTCACGGCGGGCATGAGCGTCTGGTATCTCTGCCACACGAAGATTCTGCGGTTTGAAAAAGCGGAGTTTCGCCTCTCCGGCCGCATCCTCGGCAAATTCCTGCCGCTGGGCCTTTGCAGCTTCCTCGCGCAGATCTCACTGGTCATTGCCATGGCCGCGACCAATTCAATGCTGGTAAAATACGGCGCGCAGTCCGAATTCGGCGCGGACATCCCGCTCACGGTGCTCGGCATCGTGATGAAGGTGTTCCAGATTATCATTTCGATCACCATTGGCATGTCCGCCGGCTGCATCCCGATTGTCGGCTATAACTATGGTGCGAAACGATTTGATCGCTGCCGCGGCGTGCTCTGGCGGCTGATGGCGGCGGAATTTGCGCTCGGCGCGGTGTCGCTTCTTATCACGCAGTGCTTCCCTGTGCAGCTGATCAGTATTTTTGGTTCAGAGGATGCGCTTTATGAGCGCTTCGCCGTGCTGGCCTTCCGAATTTATCTCTGCATGCTCCCGCTCGCCACGGTCAACAAGGCCGCCTTTATCTTCATGCAGGCGCTGGGCCGCCCGGCAGAGTCGGCGGGGCTGTCGTTTTTCCGCGAGGTGCTGCTTGCCGTGCCGCTCGTGATGCTGCTTCCGCGCGCGTTCGGCCTGATGGGTGTGCTCTATTCCATGCCCGCCGCCGACATCATCACGTTCCTTGCTTCGCTCTATATCCTCCTGCGCACCAACCGGCAGCTGAAAAACGCATAACGTGCGCGGCTCCTCCATGGGAGCCGCGCACGTTATCAAAGCGAAACGATCTCCACCACCCGCAGCGTATCTCCGTCGATGGTAAATCGCACGTCAAATCCGTCGAAGCAAAATCCATACCGCCGTGTCGGGTCGTGCTGATATCCGGGGCGCGGGTTGAGCGAGAGCGCCTGCGTCAGCCCGGCCAGTTTCTCCGGGGCAACCATTCCGCGCCACGGTTCCGGGAAGATGACTGTCAGCGGTTCGGCCTGCCGCGTTTCGGCGAAGGCGTCGACCGCATCCGGCACGCTGTCGGCATACGGCACATAGGGCTTGATGTCGAAGATCGGCGTCCCGTCCACCATATCCGCGCCCGTCACATAGAGCACCGGCCCACCCTTTGCCGCCCAATCGACGGACATAAGCCGCACGACGGTCAGCCCTAGATGGTTCGGCCGGAACGGCGAGCGTGTGGCAAATACGCCCACGCGCGTCTTTCCGCCGAGCTTTGGCGGCAGCACAGTGGGGGAGTACTCCTCCGGTGCAACGCAGTGAAACTGCCAGATGAGCCACAGATGGCTCCAGCCCTCGATGCCGCGCAGATAGTCCGGATTGCGGAATTCCGGCTCGAAAACGATGCTGGACGTCAGCTTGTCCACCAGCCCGGACTGCCGCGGTACGCCAAATTTAGTTGGAAAATCGGTATGAATATGGGCGATCGGCTGCATATTTTGTCTCCTTATGCCTTGCAGAGCGCAAGAAAATGGTTTATAATAACAGCGGTGCTACCGAAAAACGGCAAGCGGTTAGTCCCCTGCGTTGTCAGGGGCGCTTCTGACCCCCTGATTTCAAGAAAGGGGGGCTGCAAATGAGTACATCCGAAGTTCTGCAACTTTGCCTTGTAATCATCGGCACTTGTAGCCTGTTCGTTCAGGCTTATAAAAAGAAGTAACCGCCCGGCCTACCAAACCAGCGGTTACTTCTTGTAATCACCGAGGGGGCTAACCGTTTGCCGGCAGCACCCTTGCTCTATCTTCAGTATACCCGTTTGAACTCAAAAAGTCAAACATATTTTATCCGCAAAATTTGTTTTACAATCTCAATTCTCCGCGTTATAATGAGTAGAAATCAGGAAAAGGTGGCGTTCTTATGAACGATGAATTGACGGCGGTTGACATTCAGAAGATGCAGGAAGAGCTGGAATACCGGCGCATCGAGCTGCGCCCAAAGCTGATTGAGGACGTAAAAACCGCGCGGGAATTCGGCGACTTAAGCGAAAATTTCGAATATAAATCGGCCAAACGCGAGAAAAACCGCAACGACAGCCGCATCCGCTATCTTGAGCGCATGATCAAAACGGCGAAGGTCATCGACGTCCGCTCGAATGCGGATGAGATCGGCCTGTTCGACAAGGTGACGATCTATATCGAGGAGGACGACGAAGAGCAGACCATCGAACTGGTCACCACCCTCCGGCAAAACGCCCTCAAGGGCCTGATCAGCAAGGAATCCCCGGTTGGCAAGGCCGTGCTGGGCCACAAGGTCGGCGACCGCGTGACCGTCCAGGTCAACGACAGCTACAGCTACGACATCGTCATCCGCGCCGTCGAAAAAGGACAGGATGACGCCTCGCTGCCCATCAGCAGCTATTGACAACGGAGATTTCCATGCTACAATGGCGTTAACATACGAAAAAGGTAGGGAATAACAGATGGAACGAAATGAAGCCTGGGCGCTTTTGACAAAATATAATCAGGATCATTTTCACCTGCAGCATGCGCTGACGGTCGAGGCCGTGATGCGCTGGTACGCAAACGAGCTGGGCTACGGTGACGAGGCTGATTTTTGGGCGACCGTCGGATTGCTGCACGACCTCGATTTTGAACAATGGCCGGAGCAGCACTGTCAGAAATGCCAGGAGCTGATGCGGGATGCGGGCGTCGACGGGCGGACGATCCATGCGGTTGCCAGCCACGGCTACGGCATTTGCTGCGACATCGTGCCCGAGCATGAGATGGAAAAGGTGCTCTTCGCCGCCGACGAACTCACAGGCCTCATCTGGGCCGCAGCCCTGATGCGCCCGAGCAAAAGCACCACGGATATGGAGCTGAAAAGCCTGAAAAAGAAGTTCAAGGACAAGAAGTTTGCCGCCGGCTGCAGCCGTGATGTGATCACGCGTGGCGCAGAGCAGCTCGGCTGGGATCTCGATACGCTCCTGGCCCGCACGCTCACCGCCATGCAGGCCACCGAGGCAGACGTCCTCGCAGAAGCTGCGGCCCTGTGATCCGGAAGGAATCAAACAAGCCCTCCGCACCGATTGGTGTGGAGGGCTGTTTTTGTCAAAGGGCGGCCTTGGCGCGGCTTATCGCGTCACATCCAGCATCAGCTTGAGGATGCGGATGGCGGAGCGTTCCAAATCAAGCCGCTGCGGCTCGGCGACATACCGTTCTCCGTCGGCGAGGAACATCCCGCGGTACCGGCTGTCCACAATCCATGACCGCACCAGCTCGCAGTCCTCGCCCAGGACTTCGCCGCAGAACGTGCCGCCCGGGATCAGCGCCGCGCGATAGCTGCCGGCCGCGATTTCATAGGGCAGCAGCCAGGTGTCACGGAGCGCAGACTGACGCATGGCGGCGTCCTCCGGAAGGTCGCCGGCGCGGAGCACGGCGGCGCCGCAGGGGCCGACACCCTCAGCCAGCGCAGCGGCCAGCACGCCGGTCAGCACCGGATCTTCCGACCAGTGGCCGGCGGCGTCCGCGCAGCGCGGGTCAAAGAGCAGCTCCAAACTCGGAGCAAGCCAGAGATGGACGCCGAATTCCTGCATCTCGCGGCCGATGGCACGCCCAACCGATCGGCAGACATCCGGCGAAAACGCGGCGGCCAGCAGCGCAGCCGACGGGAAGGCCGTGGTGTATTGCCGGCGGACGATCTCGTCGTCCTCGTCACGGATTTCTTTTGTCAAATAGAGCCCTTCTGAGCCGGCGGCCAGCTGCAGAGACGGAATGCGATAGCGCTCCAGCGCAGCGGAGGCACCCAGCGCGCCGGGCACCGCCGCCGGGCAGAAACCAAACTCGCTCACCAGCTGCCGCAGGCTGTGGTCATCCATCGACGCTACCAGCGTGAACACGCTGCACCGGCCTGCGCGAACGTCATCCAGCGTATGCGTTTCGTTGTCGCCATAGCAGCCCTGGAACTCGCGGCCCTTTTTCCGGCTGCGCTTTGGCAGGTTGCGCGGGGAGATCCGGATGGCATATTTGTGCGCGGCGGCAAGCTCCTCCTGTTCACCGGGATAGGGAAAGGCGGCCTGCAGATCCCGCGTGCGGGCGTCCGCCGGGGACTGCAGATGGAGCGGTGTCACGGCCTGTACCATCGCGCGCTGCATCGAGCGGAGTGACCCGGCCACATAGGTTCCGCGGGCGTGGAAGCCGACACGGATCTCATAATATCCTTCTTCCAGCGCGAAGGCGCAGGCGCTCTCGCGGTAGGAGGCAAGCTCTGTCACCGGGAAACGAAGCTGAACGGTCTCACGCTCGCCTGGGGCGAGGAGCTTTGTGCGGGCAAAGCAATCAAGCAGCCAGACCGGCTGCGCGCCGGCAGGATCCGGCCGGGAAATATAGACCTGCACGACCTCGCCCGCAGGCCAGGTTTTGCCGACGTTTTCCACTTCGGCTGTTACCGTCACATCTGTGCCGTCCAGGCCCACGCCCACGCTGCCCAGTGCGCAGCTGCCATAGCCGAGGCCGTAGCCGAACGGCCAGCGCAGTTCCGCGCCGAAGGAATCAAAATAGCGATACCCCACAAACTGGTCGCGCTGTGCATTTGCCGCGTCAAACGCATCTGCCCGTACCGGCCACGAAAAAGGCAGCCGGCCCACCGGTATGGCCTTTGCCGTCAGTACGTCAGCCAGCGCATAGCCCGCCTCCTGCCCGGCAATGCCCATCCAGACGATCGCGCCGAAGTCCATGGCCGCGTCGCCAAGCTCCACAAAGCCCGGCGTTGCCAGCACCAGCACCGTCCGCGAAAACGCAGCGCCGACGGCCCGCAGCATGGCGTGTTCCGCTTCGCTCAAGGTGACGGAGCGGCTCTCGGGGCTGCGCGCAATCACGGCAATGGCCGCGCGGTTGCACCCGGCCAGCTCCTCCAGGCTCAAGGAGCCCAGCGGAAATTCACCGCCCTCCGGATGTTCCAGCGCCCAGGTGCGGTATTTATGGCTGAGCAGCCCGTCGGGCTTCACGTCCTCGCTTGCACACAGCCCGTCCAGAATCGAAATTTTCCGCCAGGGCTGCATTGCCGCCGTGCAGCAGGGCGTGAAGATCTGCCCCGCGCCGAACACGGCTACCGGCAGCGCTTCGCCGTCTTCCGCCGTCAGCGGGAGCGTATTTTGAACGTTTTTCAGCAGCACCATACCGGCCGCCGCTGCGCTCCGGGCCGTCAGCGCGGCGCGGAGCATCCGGGGTGTATATTCCATGGCAGTATTCTCCCATCATTCTGATCAGTAAAAGTAGTGTGAACTAACGCTATCATATCATATTTGCAGCCGGTTGACAAATGGATTTCCGCTGCTTTCCGATGTCTGTTCCGTTTTTTACAAAAAGTTCATGCAAGCCGCCCGGGGCAGGCTATAATAGAAGATAAAAAGAGCGGCCCTTTGCCGCAAAAGGAGCGTTTTGAATGGCAAAAACCATCCTGATCGTGGAAGACGACAAAAATATCGCAGACCTCCTGCGTCTCTATCTGGAAAAAGAGGGCTATCAGACCGCCATTGGATCCGACGGCAATCAGGGTATCGACCTCTACCGTAAGCTGCGGCCCGATCTGGTGCTGCTCGACATCATGCTCCCCGGCGTTGACGGCTGGGGCGTCCTCCGCGCCATCCGTCAGGACAGCCAGACGCCCGTCATCATGCTCACCGCCAAGGGCGAGACGAGCGACAAGGTCATGGGCTTGAAGCAGGGCGCGGATGACTATATTACCAAGCCCTTTGAGATGAAGGAGGTCCTGGCCCGCGTCGAGGCGGTGCTCCGCCGCGCGGCGGGCGACGGCGAAAAGGAAAAGCCGCGCCGCCTCGTCTTCGACAAGCTCATCATCGATCTGGATTCCTTCGAGCTCATCGTCGACGGCAAGCGCGTCGAGACGCCGCCGAAGGAGATGGAGCTGCTCTACCACCTGGCCTCCACCCCCAACCGCGTCTATACGCGCAACCAGCTGCTCGACGAGGTCTGGGGCTTCGACTATTTCGGGGACAGCCGTACCGTCGACGTCCACGTCAAGCGCCTGCGCGAAAAGCTCGAGGGCGTCAGTGATCAGTGGAGCCTGAAAACCGTCTGGGGCGTCGGGTATAAGTTCGAGGTCCTGTAAGCATGAAAACAACCTTCAGCCGCCAATTCGTGATGATTGCGGCGCTGCTTCTGCTATGCCTGCTCATCACAGGCGTGTCATTCCGTTTCCTGATGCTCAGCTCGCTCGAATCGGAAAAACAGCAGACCCTCCTGCGCGACGCCTCCGCCGTGGCCGACCTGGCCGAGGCCTACGACAGCGTCGGCGATCTGCAGAATAATTTCGACTTCCATATCAGCCTTTCGCTCTTCACCAAGGTCGGCGATGCCGAGGCCCTGCTCTGCGACCTCGACGGTCTGGTGCGCATGTGTTCCTGTGAGCAGTTTTCCTGCGACCACCTGGGCCAGAGCGTCGACCCGGTGCTCCTTGCCGAGATTAAAAAGGCCGGCAGCTGGTATGAAGAAACCAGCCTCTCCGGCATCTACGATGAGACGCGCTATCTCGCCGGGCAACCGCTCTTTGCCAGCGACGGTGAACAGCTGGGCTATGTGCTCGTCTCCGCACCCATGACGCAGACACATAATTTCATTCTCCATTCCTCCACACTCTTTTTCTATGTGGCAATTGTCGTCCTGGTGATTGCGCTGGCAGCTGCAACGTTCCTCTCGCGCATGCAGGTGCGCCCGCTCGGCCAGATGGCCGATGCTGCGCGCCGCTTCGGCCGCGGAGAGCTCGGCGTGCGCGTCGAAGAGTCTCCGAAAAACACCAGCGAGATCAACGATCTGGCGCGGGCCTTCAATACGATGGTCGACTCGCTTGAGACTTCCGAGCGCCGGCGGCAGGAGTTTGTCGCCAACGTCTCCCACGAGCTCAAAACCCCCATGACCACCATCGGCGGCTACATTGACGGCATGCTCGACGGCACCATTCCACCCGACAAGCAGCAGCACTACATGCAGATCGTCTCCGGTGAGGTGCGCCGGCTCTCCCGCCTTGTGCGCAACATGCTCGATATTTCCCGGCTCCAGGCCATGGGGGTCGAAGAGTCGCGGATGTCCCGGTTCGATCTCGGCGAGCTGATGGGCGATGTGCTCATTACGTTTGAGCAGAAGATCAACGGCAAGGGCCTGAACGTCGATGTTTCGCTGCCCGACCGTCCCGTCTGGGTCAAGGCCGAGCGCGACGGCATCACCCAGGTGGTATACAACCTCCTGGATAACGCCATCAAGTTCTGTCCCCAGGGCGGCAGCCTCGGCCTCCGGCTGGAGCTCGACGGCGGACGGGCAAAAGTCACTGTCCAGAACACCGGCCCCACCATCGATCCGAATGAGCTCCCGCTCCTCTTCGACCGCTTCCACAAGGCGGATAAATCCCGCTCGGCCGACCGTGAGGGCTGGGGCCTCGGGCTCTATATTGCAAAAACCATTGTCGGCGCCTATGGCGGCGATATCTGGGCCACCAGCGAAAAGGGCGTGACGTGCTTCCTGTTCACACTGCCCATCGTGCGCTGACCCAATCTGAAACTTTCAAAAAGAGGATGACTTCATGAGCATTGATGACCGCAATGTTTTTTATGACAACGACCCCGCATCGAAGGATGCTTACCGCGCGCAGCCGACGCCGATGGGCCATCGACCGCACAAGCGCAGCAGCTGGCTCGGCACGGTGGTGGCGGTGCTCCTGCTCATCATCCTGACCTGCGGCGTTGTTTATGTGACGTTCTTTGCTGACGTCCGCGCCCAGCGAACAGGAAACGGATTCCTGCTCTATTTCGGTGCACGGCGGCAGAATGGCACGGCAGAGAGCGCCACGTCGGAAGAGGCTGTCTTGCCCCCTGAGAGCGAAACCGCCCAGCCGGATTCCACCCAAACGACCCTCGCCGCGTCCCCCCGGCCGCACCCGGATGTGGAGATCGCCCCCTCGCCCGCCAGCCCGGAGACGCCCTCCACGGAGGACGAGACCGCCGCGCTCAGCCTCCAGGAGATCTATCAGAAGTGTATTCCGAGCGTCGTCTCCATCACAACCTCCACCTCCTCCGGCAAGGCCTCCGGCACCGGTATCGTCCTCTCCGCCGACGGCTATCTGATCACCAATCATCATGTCATTGAAAATGCTGCCGTCATCGCCGTTCTCACCAGCGATGACCGCCAGTTCCAGGCTGCGCTCGTCGGCAGTGACGAGGCCAGCGATCTGGCTGTCCTGAAGGTCGACGCCACGGACCTGCAGCCTGCCGAATTCGGCGATTCCACAGCCCTGCGCGTCGGTGACAGGGTTGTTGCCATCGGCGATCCGCTCGGCGCGCAGCTGCGCGGCACCATGACCAGCGGCATTGTCTCCGCCATCAACCGCGACCTTGAGGTCAACGACCGTACCATGACCCTCATCCAGACCGACGCGGCCCTCAATAACGGAAATTCCGGCGGCCCGCTCATCAACTGCTACGGCCAGGTCATCGGCATCAACACCATGAAGCTCCGCTCCTACTATTCTGCCACGGCCGAGGGCCTCGGCTTCGCCATCCCGATGTCCGTCGCCAAGCCCATCCTCGAAGAGCTTATGGAAAACGGCTATGTCGCCGGTCGGCCCGCCATCGGCATCAGCTATGACTCGCTTCCGCTGGCCTTCCGCATCTACTATAACCTCCCCGAGGGCGTCTATGTCACCGCAGTCTATGACGGCTCCGACGCCAAGGCCCAGGGCGTTGTCCCCGGCGATATCATCACCGCCGTCAACGGCACGCGCGTGAGTTCAATCGACGAGCTCAACCGCATCAAAAACCAGTTTACCGCCGGCGATGCCATCACGCTCACGCTCTACTGCGGCGGGAGCTACCGCGACGTTACCGTGAGGCTCATCGACCAGGCCACCGGCCAATAACCCACCGCACCAAAGGCCCTCTCTGCAAGAGGGGACTGTCTGTGCTTCCGCGCAGACTGGGGGAGACCCCGCCGCAACAAAAACCCGCCCCCGCGGCCTTCGCTGCGGGAGCGGGTTTTTCAAAACACAACAACGAGCAGCATCTTGAACTGCTCCTGCCCAAACACCGCGTGCGGATGCCGCGCAGGCATGACGATCGAATCGCCCTCCCGCAGCTCATACTGCACGCCGTCAATCGCGATCCGTCCCACACCGTCAAGGCAGGTGACAAAGGCGTCTCCGCCGGACTCATGTGTACGGATCTCCTCGCCGCGGTCAAAGGAAAACAGCGTCATGCTCAGCGCGTCGTTCTGCGCCAGCGTCCGGCTGACTACCTGCCCCGGCTGATAGGCGATCTGATCCTTCAAATGCAGCACCATTGCCGTGTCCAGATTTTTGATTCCCGCCATGAAATCAACCCCTTTCTCCCCCAAGTATACCCGAAGCAGGGAAGAATATCCGCTGTTTTTCCGGCATAAAACGACCGGCCGCAAAAATGCGGCCGGTTCGTGCTTATTTCATGAATTTTTTGATGAGGCGCAGCTTCCCGTCTGTGTACGGATGGTAGCGCATCGGCAGATCCAGCCAATTGGCCTTCTTCAGGATGCTCCGCGTATGGCTGAAGGTCTCAAAGCTCTGTTTCCCGTGGTAGCACCCCATGCCGGACGCGCCCACGCCGCCGAACGGCATCTGCGGCGTGGCCAGATGGACGATGGTGTCGTTGATACATCCGCCGCCGAACGAGCAGGTGCCAAGAATTTTCCGTTCCTCTGCGCGGTCTTTCGTAAACAGATAGAGCGCCAGCGGCTTTTCCCGTCCCCGGATAAACCGGATGCACTCATCCAGCTGCCGATACGTCATCACGGGCAGCACCGGCCCGAAAATCTCCTCCTGCATGATGGGGCTGTCCGGTGAGACACCGGTAAGGACGGTCGGCGCGATGAAGCGCGCGGCGTCATCCGTCTCGCCGCCGATTGCGGCGGTCTGCCCTGCAAGCAGGCCCTTCACGCGGCAATAGTGCTTTTCATTGACGATGACCGGCATCTGGCCATACCCGTCCGGGAAGAATTCTGCCAGTGCCTTGCGGTATTCCGCCAAAAACGCCGCCTCGACTGATTCCTGTACGAAGCAATAATCCGGCTCCACACACGTCTGTCCGGCGTTTAACACCTTGCCGAAGGCAATCCGCCGCGCTGCGACGGGGATGTCCGCGCTCTCGGTTACGATCACGGGGCTCTTTCCGCCAAGCTCCAGGCAGACCGGCGTGAGATACTTCGCCGCGCTCTGCATGACCACGCGCCCCACGGCAGGGGAGCCGGTAAAGAAGATGAAATCAAACCGCTCGTCCAGCAGCGCACGGTTTTCCTCACGTCCGCCCTCGACAACGGCGATGTATTCCGGCTCAAACGTCTGTCCGATCAGCTCCGCGAGCGCGTGGCTCGTCGCCGGCGCGTAGGCCGAGGGCTTCAGAATCGCGCAGTTGCCGCCGGAAATTGCCCCGATCAGCGGCTCCAGACACAGCTGGATGGGATAGTTCCACGGCGCGAGGATCAAACAGACGCCATACGGCTCCGGCGAGCGAAAGCTTCGCGACGGGAACTGTGCCAGCGGTGTCGGCACGCGCGTCTCGCGCATCCACGCCCGCAGATGCTTCAGATGAAAACGGATCTCGTCCAAGACCATGCCCGTCTCGGTCATGTAGACCTCCATCGGGGCCTTGCGAAAATCCTCCATCATCGCCGCCGCAAGCGTCTGCTCACCGGCCTGTACGGCTGCCTGCAACTTCCGCAGCATCTCCAGACGAAACTCCGCCGTCCGTGTCGCGCCGGTCTCAAAACAGGCCCGCTGGGCCCGGACCAGTTCCGAAGTTGTCATAGCTCTTCATCCTCATAGTGCAGCAGCGCCCGGCTGAGTTCCAGAATTTCCGGCTCATCCAGCGAATTTTCAAAATGCACCTGCCCCGGCACGCCCGCGTCGTTCAACCCGTCCACAGCTTCCAGTCTGCGCCGCAGCTGCATTGCGATGCCGTAGCTCCCGTCCAGAATTTCCGGCGTCCGCCCGACGATCTTGCGAATCTCGCCCCGCAAAAATGCGTAGTGTGTGCACCCGAGCACCACCGCATCCACCGGCACCTTCAAGTAGGGCGACAGCTTTTCAAACAGATATGACGACACCGGTTCTCCGCGCAAAATTCCCTGCTCCACAAACTCCATCAACCCACTGCAGGGAATCGGGATAATTTCGGCCTCCTGCTCATATTGCCGCCGCAGCCGCTGAAATTTTTCTTCCTTTACGGTCATCGCCGTTGCCATCATCAGGATGCGCCCGCCTGGATGCCGCTCCACGGCGGGCTTGATTGCGGGCTCCGTCCCGATGAGCGGCAGCGTGGGGAAGGCCTCGCGCAGCGCCGCCGCGGCGACGGAGGTCGCCGTATTGCAGGCGATGACAATTGCCTTGGCCCCCTGTGCCAAAAGCCGCTCAACCACCGTGCGGCTGAGCTGCCGCACCTTTTCCGCTGTTTTCACACCGTAGGGCGCATGCAGCGAGTCGCCGTAATAAATGTAATCCTCCTCCGGCAAAAGGCGAACGATCTCACGCAGCACGCTGATCCCGCCAAGTCCGGAGTCAAATACCCCAATCGGCCTACGATCCGCCATAAGCGCCTCCTAAGAAAAAAGATATCCCTATTTTACCACGTTTTCCTCAAATCGCAATCCCCGCCCGGAAAAAGCACGCTCCGGAGCGCAAACGCGGAGGCGGCCGCTTCAAATCGTATCGTCCTCGTCGATCCAGCTTTGCACCGGAACCACGGTAAACTCCTCCCGCGTGTTCCGGATGACCACGCGGAGAATGCCCGCATTGATGATCATTCTCCGGCACATCGAGCAGGAAGTCGCGTCATGCAGAATCTCGCCCGTCCGTGCGTCGTGCCCGGCCAGATAGAGGTCGCCGCCGATGCACTCGTTGCGCGAAGCGGAGATGATCGCATTTGCCTCGGCATGCACGCTCCGGCACAGCTCATACCGCTCCCCGCGCGGAATCTGCATCTGCTCGCGCACGCAATATCCCAGGTCACAGCAGTTCCTCCGTCCGCGCGGTGCGCCGTTATAGCCGCTGGCCACAATCTCGTCGTTTCGCACAATGATCGCGCCGTACTGCCGCCGCAGACAGGTCGACCGCTCCAGCACGGTTTCCGCAATATCCAGATAGTAATTTTCCTTCGCAATTCGGGTCATATCCAAGCCACCCTCCTGTTTTTCTGTAGTATAGCACGCCGGCCGCCCGCCCCGCAAGGGAATTTCGTTGCGAAGCAACGTTTTTTGTGGTATACTAAATTAAAATCTGAACTTCGAAAGGGGAGCCCGCCATGAAAAAAAGACGCCTTCTGAGCCTCCTGCTTGCCGCGGCGCTGCTCTTTTCGCTCTCCGCTGCGGCCGGCGCGGAAGGGAGCCTCTTCTTCGTCGCTGTCAACGATACCATCCCCGTCACGCTCACAGCCCAGCCCTATACGTCCGGCGGCGTGATCTATGTGCCCTATACTGCCTTCGACGCCCGCCCCGGCGGCGTTGTCTCGGCCTATAACCCCACAGCGCAGACCTTCGTGCTCTTCACCAAGGACAGCCGCCTCGTCTTCGACCTTGCCACCGGTGAGACCAGCGATGAAAACCAGAACACCTCCACCCAGTCTGCGATCTTCCGCAACAATCTGCTCTATATCCCGCTGATTTTCTGCGCGTCGCATTTCGGCCTCAAGGTCTCCATGCTCGAGAGCAAGGACGGCTACAGCGTCCTCCGCTTCACCACCGGCAGCGAGGTCTACGACGATTCACTCTTCATTGAAAAGGCGGAAAATCTCATCGCCTACCGCGTCGCGCAGCAGTCGATGGCAAGCACCTCCACCGATGCGCCCCAGACCCACCCGGACACAACGCCCCAAACCCCGGCCGACGAGCCCGAGGAGACCATCCCGGCAACCGTCTACCTGGCCTTCCGGAATGTGGAAACGATGGCGGAAAACGCGGCCCTTCTGGCCGATTACCGGCTTCGTGCCGCCTTTTTCTTCACGGCGGCCGAGCTTCGCGCCGACCCTGCCCTTGCGCGCGACCTCTATGCGCAGGGCCATGTCCTGGGCCTCACGGTAGCGCCAGACGCGGCAGATTATGCCGCCGCCCTGGCCGACGCCAACGACGCGCTCGACGAGGCGCTCTGCCTCCGCTCCCAGATGGCCCTGCTTCCGGCCCCGCAGGAGGGGGAGGAGCAGAGCGGCTACCTTGTTTTCTACGAAACGCAGGCCACAGCCTCTGCCGAAGACGCGGTGGAGCACCCGGCCACGCCGCACCTTCTCCTGGAAGAGACGAATGCCGCGTCCGAGCTTGCCGTCCTCTCCCGGGCCGGGGCCGGCATCCGCTTGCTGAAAGAAACAACAATGCTCTCTTAGGGTGTATTCTTCCAACTCCCGACGCACCCGGACAGCGGGCCTTTTCACGCT
>USLX01000038.1 GCA_900555665.1 uncultured Eubacteriales bacterium
AGCCGCGAAGTTTTTATGAAAGGCATCGACCACAGCTATTATTACGAGGGGTATATGACATTTAAGGCAGAAGAACTGTAATGCCTTTTAGGAACTCATCAGTTTAACAATAGCTAGAATTTTGATATATTTTATAAAAAACGATAGTTCAGAATGAAGTAATGTCATATGGAATTGAAATCGCTATTTTGCCCAAACTGTGGTGCAGCCTTGGAAATTGAAGACGGGCTTGATACATTTTTCTGTAAATACTGCGGACATAAGATACTACTTCAAGGTCAAAGCAAGGCGGCGTATGATGCAAAAGTGCGAGTCAAGCACATGGCCCATGAAGAAAGGCTACAAGAAAAACGAGATGCTCAAGAACGATATCGCATGGAGTTTAAGCAAAAAGATGAGCACCACACAATGGCCGTTGTATTTGGCATTTTTGGAATAATTATTGTAATATGCATAATTGGTTCTATTATAGGCAACGCCGGAGCAAGGAAGCAGGATCGAGAATTGCAGGCAATCGTTGATCAGATAATGGTTGATATAGAGAATGAAGATTATACAGATGCTCATGTAAAAGCCAACTCATTGTATTGGAATGACAGTTGGACATCAAAGGGCGAAGACAAGTGGAATGCAATACGCGAGGAAATCATCAGTCAGATTGAGGAGGCCGAGAAAAAATCTACCGAAAACACTACAAATTCATCTGAAGATAATGAGGATAGCGGTAGCTTATGGAATTGGTTCCGCTGACAAATGCCGTCACTACTTGCTTTGACGCAGCATTGATAATCTTGCCAAAACGTTGAATGATTGCTATAAAACGTCCACATTACTGCATGACGATGTAGGTAATTAAAAAGGGCAGGCTCAATGTTTGAACCTGTCCTTTAACTTTTTATTATACTTCTTGCATCGTATTCGCTTACACCACCAACGCTGCTATGTACCGTACCTCGACCGCGTGCCCCACTGCGGTTCTATCTTTCCTGATGAATCTCGCGGTTCGTATGGGGCACACGTTCTTGACCATCTGCCCGCCGACGGAGCCGGCCTCACGGGAGGTCAGGTCGCCGTTGTAGCCGTTCTTCAGGTTGACGCCAACCTCAGAGGCTGCTTCCATCTTAAACTTGTCCATGGCCTCGCGGGCTTCGGGGACGTTGATCGAATTGCTGTTACGGTTCGTCATATTCTTACATCTCCTTCTTTTTTGTTCGGGAACATCATGTGATCTTCCGTCAATCGTAGTTTTACCCGCCGTGCCGCGCTTATGTCTGCCAATTCGCGGCACAAATGCCAACTTTCTTGAACTGTTCACAATTCTTTTGTTTCGTGTTCATAATTCGGACATGATTGTCCTTTATCTTATGACTCAGGAAATCCAGTTTTCCTCTCTTTCTTTTCTCTTTCTTTTTAACACAAAAACCGACAGTCATCCGGCTGTCGGTTTTTGCGTGCGATGCAAAACCGCCTGCCGCAAACCTGCGGCAGGCGGTCGTTTTTTATGAGATCCTTTGCTCACATGCGTTCCGGCGCCGAGAAGCCGAGCAGATCGATGCATGCCTCCAGCACGCCGCGCGTCAGCTCCATCAGCGCCACATAGCTGCCCTGCTTGGCTGCGTCGGGCTCGGAGATGATCTTCACGTCGTGATAGAACTTGTTGGCCGCGCCCGCCAGCTCGTAGATATATGCGCAGATGACGTTCGGAGCCGAGTCGCGGTAGGCCGCGCGCAGCGCATCCTGCATCCGCGAGAGCACCAGCATCAGCGCCTTCTGCTCCGCGCTGTCCGGCGGGAGGAGCTTCGCCGCCGTTACGTCGCCCTGATATTTTGCCAGGATCGACTTGATGCGGACGATGGTGTAAAGAATATACGGCCCGGTGTTGCCCTCGAAGGAGGAGAACCGGTCGAGATCGAAGACGTAGTCCTTGGTCGCGAGGTTCGAAAGGTCCCCGTATTTGAGAGCTGCCAGCGCGATGCGCTTCGCGGTCTCGGGCAGCTCTTCGTCAGAGACGGTCTGGTTCTCCTGAATTTTCTGCGTGACGTATTCCGTCACCTCGCGGATGAGCGTCTCCAGCCGCATCACGCCGCCCGCGCGCGTCTTAAATGGTTTGCCGTCCTTGCCGTTCATCGTGCCAAAGCCGATGTGCTGCAGCTCCGTCGTCTCCGGGACAAGTCCCGCCCTGCGCGCCACGCGGAAGACCTGCTCAAAATGCAGGCTCTGCCGCTTGTCGACAACATAGAGGATCTTGCCGGGGTGGAAGTCCTGCTCGCGCTGGAGAATGGTGGCAAGGTCGGTCGTGGCGTAGAGCGTCGCGCCGTCGGACTTGAGCAGAATGCAGGGCGGGATTTCCTTCGTATCCGTCTCCTCCTGCACGGGCACGACGAGCGCACCCTCAGACTCGACGGTCAGCCCCTTGCCCTTCACAATGTCCAGCATCTGCGGAATATACTTCTGCGCGTCGGACTCGCCGAGCCAGACGTCGAAGCTGACGTTCAGGTTTTCATAGTTGCGCTTCAGATCTGCTACGGAGACGCGCATGATGTGATCCCACATCGCGCGGTAACCCCGGTTGCCGGACTGCAGCAGATAGGTCGCATGGTGTGCACGCGCAGCAAACGCCTCGTCCACTTTGCTCTTCGCGCTGGCTGCGGGATAGATTTCTTCCAGCTCCGAGATCGTAAACGGCGCTTCCTTCGGATATTCGCCGGTGAAGTCCGGGTCGAAGTAGGGGAGCTCCGGATGGCGGTCACGCACCTCTTCGATGATGAGACCCATCTGCAGGCCCCAGTCGCCGAGGTGGATGTCGCCGATGACGTGGTTGCCGAAGTAACGGTAGATCCGCTTGACAGACTCGCCGATGATGGCGCTGCGCAGATGGCCGATGTGCAGGGGCTTGGCTACGTTCGGGCCGCCGTAATCGAGGACGATGGTGCGCGCGTTCGCATCCGGCTCCACGCCGAAGCGGTCGCTTCCCTGCATCTCGCGCAAAAACTGCGCCAGATACTCGCCCGAGAGCTTCAAATTCAAAAATCCGGGGTTTACGGCCTCGACCGACTCGAACATCTGGCAGTCCGCCAGCTTTTCGCGGACCGCGGACGCGATCTGAATGGGGGCCTTGTGATAGGCTTTGGCCGCGGGCATGGCCCCGTTGCACTGGAATTCACACAAATCCGGCCGGTTGGAGAGCGTCACCTTCCCAAAGTCCCGGTCAAACCCGGCGGCCTCGAAGGCGTCCGCAACCTGCCTGGAGATCAAATCAACAAGAATTTGCATTGTTTTTCACCTTTTCTGCACAATATCTCTAACACTATAGCAGAGAAAGGGGCAAACTTCAAGAGAAAAACAGCCGTGTAAACAGTGCCGCGCAGAAAAAACCGACGACATCCGCACAGAGCGCCGCCGGAACGGCATACCGCGTCCGCTTCACACCCGCCGCACCGAAATAGACGCTGATCGTATAAAAGGTTGTCTCCGAGCTGCCGAGCATCACGGCCGCCGTCCGTCCGATGAGGGAATCGACGCCGTGTTCGCGCATCAAATCGGCCCCAACGGCCAGCGCCGCGCTCCCGCTCACCGGGCGAATCAGCATCAGCGGCGCAAGCTCCGGCGGGATGCCGAGCCGGGTGAAGAGCGGGCGGAGCCATGCGGAGAGCAGTTCAAAAAAGCCGCTCTCGCGCAGCATCGTCACCAGAGCCAGCAGGAGAATCAGCGTCGGGGCCAGCGCGGAGAGCAGGCGCAGCCCGTCCTGCGCGCCGCGCAGCAGCGCCGCATAGGCATCCTGCCGCCGTACCATGGCCGTGACCGCTGCGGACAAAAACAGCAGCGGAATGAGCAGCTCCATCATAAAATCCGCCGCAGCCCCTTCGCGGCCAAAATCCCCGCGGCAACGGAGCAGCCCGACGCCAGCCACACCGGAATGAGAATGTCAAACGGCCGCGCCGCGCCCAGTCCCGCGCGGACAGAGGCCACCGTCGTGGGCAAAAGCTGCATCGAGGCCGTGTTCATCACGATGAGCAGACACATCTCGTCGCTGGCCGTCTCCCCGCCGGAAAGCAGCCGCATCCGCTGCACGGCCCGCACGCCGAGCGGCGTTGCCGCATTGCCGAGTCCCAGTAAATTGGCGCTGAGATTTCCGCAGAGCGCCCCGGCCGCCTCCGCGTCGTCCATCGTACATGGAAAAAGCCGCCGCAGCACGGGCCGCAGCGCACGCGAAAGCGCCCGGCTCCAGCCGTTTTCCTCCAAAAGCGCGGCAAAGCCTGACCACAGACAGAGCGGCCCCGCAAGCGTGAGCGCGAGTCTGGCGCCTTCCTGCGCCCCACGCAAAAGTGCTGCACCGCCAACGTGCCCCGTCAAAAGTGCGGAGAACAGGCTGAGTCCGAAAAAAAGGATGATCAAAACGGACATTTCTGGAAACCTCCAAAAAAATATAAATCTGTTCAAAATTTGGACATATATGGATGATATAGTGATACCCGACATGAAAATCCTTTTTCCGCCAAGAAAATCGGCCAAAAAGGGAATGGAGGGTACAACATGAAGTCAACAGGAATTGTGAGAAAAGTCGACGAACTCGGCAGAATCGTCCTTCCGATCGAGCTGCGCCGTACGATGGATATTGCAGAGAAGGATGCGATTGAAATCTATGTGGACGGCCCCTCGATTATTCTGCGGAAGTACGAGCCGACCTGCATTTTCTGCGGTGACGCGAAGAACATCACCAACTATCGCGGAAAAAACATTTGCCCGAGCTGCCTCAAAGAACT
This sequence comes from uncultured Eubacteriales bacterium, assembly GCA_900555665.1. GTDB lineage: Bacteria > Bacillota > Clostridia > Oscillospirales > Oscillospiraceae > CAG-170. Next base: position 4,764 of record USLX01000038.1, read on the forward strand.
GAAAAAACTGTAAGATTCTGTAAAAAGCTTCCGCCGGATCGCCCAGCGGGAGCTTGTCATATCTGTCCTCAAAAGAAAGAAAAAACCGCGCCGCGAACAGCATCCTGTTCGCGGCGCAGCGCCATTTATGCAGAAAAATGACAAACGTGGTATTTATGTCTGCAAAGCCAGATCATAGAGGACGTTTCGTGCCACGCCGGTCTCCTTCGCGGCCTGTTTCACCGCGTCCTTTCGGCTGAGCCCCTCCGCCATCAGTGCCTGCACGCGCGCCAGAGCCTCCTCCGGCGCAGCTTCCGCCGCCTCCGCTTCCGCCGCGCCTGCGACAACGAGGACAAACTCGCCCTTCGGCGGCGTCTCGCGGTAGCGCGCCGCGGCCTCGCCCAGCGTCGTGCGCACAACCTCTTCATGCAGCTTCGTCAGCTCCCGGCAGAGCGAAATGTGCCGCTCCGCGCCGAATGTCTCCGCCAGATCCTCCAGTGTGTTGACCAGTTTGTGCGGCGCCTCATAAAAAATCATCGTCCGCCGCTCGGCCTTCAGCCCCGCCAGATGCTCCCGCCGGCTCTTTTTGTTGATCGAGAGGAAGCCCTCGAAGCAAAACCGCCCCGTCGGCAGCCCCGAAATAGACAGCGCCGTAATCACCGCGCACGGCCCCGGAATCGCGCAGACCGTCACGCCGGCCTCCGCGCACAGCCGCACCAGATCCTCGCCCGGATCCGAAATCGCGGGCGAACCCGCGTCAGACACCAGTACGCACGTCTCACCCGCCAGAATTCTTGCCAAAATCCGCGGCCCGCTCTCTGCCTTGTTGTGCTCATAATAGCTCACAAGCGGCTTTTTCAGCTCCAGATAGTTCAGCAGCTTCAGCGTCACCCGCGTATCCTCAGCGGCAATAAAGTCCGCCTCAGCCAGCGTCCTGCGGCAGCGGACGGAGATGTCGCCCAAATTCCCGATCGGCGTGGGCACAAGATACAGCGTTCCGGCCATACTCTTCCTCCTAGTGGTGATAAATTCGTTGATATTCCGCGCACTCCTGCCCCTCCGGCGTAAAGAGCAGCAGCTCCGGCTCCACCTTCAAGCCCGTCTTTCCACCGCGCCGCGCCGCAAGCAGCACCAGCTTCGCCTCCGCACCCGCATGATGGCGAACAAAGCGGACACGCTTCGGTTCCAGCCCGTGCGCACGCAGCGTACAGAGCAGATCCGCCAGCCGCTCCGCCCGGTGGACAAGAAAAAAATCTCCCCCAAAGCGCAGCAGATACGCCGCGCACGCGCAAAGCTCCTCCAGCGTGCAGCAAACCTCGCTGCGCGCCGCCGCCCGCGCATCCTCCGGTGAAACGCCGCCGGAGGCGGCAGGGAAGTAGGGCGGATTTGCCGCCACGGCGTCAAAGGCGCTCGCCGGCAAAATCACCCGGTGTTTGCGCAAATCGCCCGTGACAACGGAAAACCGCCCGGCAAGACCGTTCGCGTCAATGTTCCGCCGTGCCTGCGCCGCCACCTCTGGCAAAAGCTCCACACCCGTAACCCGTGCGTCCGGATGATCCCGCAGAAGCAGCAGCCCCAGCGCGCCGCATCCGCACCCGAGGTCGCATACGGCGGCCGCGCGCGGCAGACGGCAAAAATCGGCCAGCGCCATCGAGTCGGTCGACAGCCGGAAACATCCGTCCGTCACCTCCAATGTCATGCCGCCGGAAAAAAACTCATGCATCTTCTCCTCCAAACCGGACTGCAGCAAAACCGGGGGTGTATCCGAAAGCGGGTAATCCGACCGGCATCGTCAAAATCTGCCGGCTTTCGGAAGCGCCCCCATACAAAACGCAAGGCCTGTGCAGACGCACAGGCCTTTTGTTCATGTACGGAAATTACTCCTGGCTGATCGCGTCGTTCGGGCACTCGGCAGCGCAGGTGCCGCAATCTACGCACTGATCGGCGTCGATGACGTACTTGTCGTCGCCCTCGGTGATGATGCCCAGAGGACATGCGTCAGCACAAGCGCCGCACTTGACGCAAGCATCGCTGATAACGTAAGCCATTATGATTACCTCCATATAGTAGTTGTGCCTTCATAATAACACAGTTTTCGCAAAATGCAAATGATATTTCTGTGAATTTTTGAAGCATTTTTTCGGTTAAAGTACTCTTATTCCTTCGCTTTTCCGGCAAAGCCGGTATAAACCCGCGCCAAAGCGGCGAGAATCTGGGGGAAGGAGGCGGCCAACATGCGGGAACCGGAACTTTCTGCGTCGCTGACGCTGCTTCTCCGGCGCGCCGGGCGTCAGGCCCGCGCCATGGGGCACAGCTATGTCGGCACGGAACATTTTCTCCTCGCCCTGCTCACGGAGACGCGGGCGGGCTGGGTGCTCAGGAGTCTCGGCTGGGAAGAGCGCGGCCTGCGGAGCCTGATGCTCCTGCAGACGGGGCAGGGCAATCGGGGTGCGGCGCTGCTTCAGGGTTATTCCCCCGCGGCCAGGGCCAGCCTCCGCCGCGCATCGGGGGAGGCGAAGACGCTGCGCGCCTGCGCGGTCGAGCCGGAGCATCTGCTCCTTGCGCTCCTGCGCCAGCCGGACTGCACGGCCTCACGCCTGCTCCGGCGCACGGGCGCCGATCTCAACTGCGTATTTTCCGCCGTCTATACACACTGCACTGCGGCGCCGCAGCGTGCGCCGGGGAGGGAGCTTCCTACGAAACTGTTGGAACAATACTGTGAAAATATGCTGGAAAAGACCGCCTCCATGGAGCCGGTCATCGGCCGTGAGCGCGAGATTGCGCAGCTGCTTCAGGTGCTCAGCCGCAAGAATAAGAACAACCCCGCCCTCATCGGCGAACCCGGCGTGGGCAAAACGGCCATTGTCGAGGGCCTGGCCCAGCGGATGGCCGCGGGCTGCGTGCCGGAGCCGCTGCGTGGCAAGCGCCTCTACAGCCTGAATCTTGCCAGCGTCCTCGCCGGAACGAAATACCGCGGCGAATTTGAAGAGCGCATCCGCGACATTCTGGCGGAGATCCGCCGCTGCGGCAATGTCATCCTCTTCGCCGACGAGATGCACACGCTGGCCGGCGCGGGCAGTGCCGAGGGGGCCATCGACGCGGCCAACCTGCTCAAGCCCGCCTTGGGGCGCGGGGAACTCCAGCTGATCGGGGCCACCACCCTGGAGGAGTACCGCAAGTTCATTGAAAAAGACGCCGCGCTCGAGCGCCGCTTCCGCCCCATCATGGTGCGTGAGCCGAGCAGAGCGGAAACCGAGGAGATCCTGAAGGGCCTCCGTCCCGGCCTCGAGCGGCATCACTGCGTCCGCATCTCGGCCGGAGCCATCCATGCCGCCGTCGAGCTCTCCTGCCGCTATCTCACCGACCGTTTCCTGCCTGACAAGGCCCTCGACCTGCTCGACGAGAGCGCCGCGCGCGTCTGGCTCACCGACAGCCGGGACGGCGGCGGGGTGCTGGTGCAGGAAAAGCGCCAGCTCGCCTGCCAGTTGGAGCAGGCTGTCTCCGCCAGCCGCTATGAGCAGGCCGCGCAGCTGCGCGACAAGCTGGAATCCATTCTCCGCCGCCAGACCGCTGCCGCCCAGTCCCAGCCCTTTATCGGTCCGGAGGAGATCGCCGCGACGGTCGCGGCCAAGACCGGCATCCCCTTACAAAAGCTCAGCAGCCCGGAAAAAGAACGCCTGCGGCACCTGCGCGACCAGCTGACGGAGTGGGTTGTGGGGCAGCCGGAGGCCGTGGAGCAGGTGGCCCGGGCGGTGCTGCGCGGGCGGCTGGGCCTTGCCGGCGCGGCGCGCCCGGTGGCCTCCATCCTTCTCTCCGGGCCGACCGGCACGGGCAAAACCCAGCTCTGCCGCGCCCTGGCCGAGTGCGTCTTCGGTACGCAGGATGCGCTCGTGCGCATCGACATGAGCGAATATATGGAGCCGAGCTCCGTCTCCCGCCTCATCGGCGCGCCGCCGGGCTATATCGGCCACGACGAGGGCGGCATGCTGACGGAAAAGGTCCGCCGCCGGCCCTACTGCGTCGTCCTGCTCGACGAGATCGAAAAGGCGCACCGGGACGTGACAAACCTTCTCCTGCAAATCCTGGAGGACGGTACGCTCACCGACGCCTTCGGCCGCGCGGTCAACTTTAAAAATACCATCGTTGTCATGACTTCCAATCTCGGCAGCGAGCAGCAGAGCCAGGGCGGCCTCGGCTTCACGCCGCAGCCGGAGGCGGAGCGCTGGCGCAAGGCCCTCCGCATGTCCTTCCGCCCGGAGCTGCTCGGGCGGATCGACTGCATCCTTACCTTCCGCCCCCTCTCATGCCCCACGCTCACGGCCATCGCGCAAAAGCTCCTCGCCGAGACCGCCGCCCGCGCCGCTGCCCAGGGCGTGACGCTCGAGCTGGCGGCAGAAGCCGCGCCCTGCCTTGCCGGCCTCTGCCAGGGGGATGCCTCCGGCGCGCGGGCGCTGCGCCATCTCATCCAGTCCCAGGTGGAAGATCCGCTGGCCGACTGCATGCTCACGGCTTCTTCCCTCCGCCGCGCGCGGCTGCAGGTGGAAGGCGGCGCGCTCCGCGTCCTGCCGGTTGAAGTGAAATTATAGAAAATACGTTCGAAAATTGGGAACCGAGGGGAAAATGGGCACAATTTGTAAATATTTTCTTTGAAAAAATTTCTCCGAGGGCCTTGCATTTTATGTTAACAACCCTTATTATATAACTGAAGTGGAGCCAAGTGGAGTAAAAAAGATGAAAATGGAGCAGAAGGAGAGGTGAGCGCACATGTACGGCAAGTATAAGCATTCTGTCGACCCCAAGGGCCGTCTGTTCGTTCCCTCCAAGCTGCGCGAAGAGCTGGGCGAGGCGTTCTACGTCACGCTCGGCCTCGATCACTGCCTGTCGGTCTATACCGAGGCCGGCTGGCAGACCATTCTGGACAAATATAACGCCCTGCCCATCTCACAGGCGCGCAAAATGCGCTTCCTGTTCGCCAACGCCGCCAAATGCGAGCCCGACAAGCAGGGCCGCTTCCTCATCCCGGCGGAGCTGCGCCAGTACGCGGGCATCTCGCAGGATGTCACCTTCATCGGCCAGGGCGGCCACGCCGAAATCTGGGACAGCGAGGCCTATGACAAGCTCGAGCAGGAGACGCTCACGCCCGAAAACCTCACCGCCGTGATGGAGGAGCTTGGATTCTGATGGAATTTTCGCACCGCTCTGTCCTCCTCTGGGAATGTATTGAGGCGCTGAACATCCGCCCCGACGGGGTCTATCTCGACGGCACGCTCGGCGGCGCGGGCCACTCGCTGGAGATCTGCCGCCGCCTCACAACCGGCCGCCTCATCGGTGTCGACCGTGACCCCGTGGCCCTCGAGGCTGCGACCCGCCGACTCCAGAGCCACCTCAGCAAGGTGACGCTCGTCCACGATAATTTTGAAAACATCGCCGCGATTCAGGAAAGCCTCGGCCTGCCCGGCCTCGACGGTATCCTCCTCGACCTCGGCGTCTCCAGTCCGCAGCTCGACGACGGCGCACGCGGCTTTTCCTATATGGCCGACGCGCCGCTCGATATGCGCATGGATCGCAGCCAGGCCCTCACGGCCTACGACGTGGTAAACAACTGGCCGCGTGCCGAGCTGAAGAAGATCCTCTTCGAGTATGGCGAAGAGCGCTACGCCCCGCAGATCGCCGCCGCCATCGACCGCATCCGCCAGGATCACCCCATCGAAACCACGCTCGAGCTGGTCGACGTCATCCGCGCCGCCATGCCCGATAAAGCCCTGCGCGAAAAGCAGCACCCGGCCAAGCGCAGCTTCCAGGCCATCCGCATCGCCGTCAACGACGAGCTCGGCGCAGTCAGCCGCGTCATGCGCGACGCCGTCTCCTGCCTGAACCCCGGCGGCCGCCTCGCCGTCATCACGTTCCACTCGCTCGAAGACCGCATCGTAAAAAACGCCATGGCCGAGGCTGCAAAGGGCTGTACCTGCCCGCCGAGCTTCCCGGTCTGCGTCTGCGGCAATAAACCCAGAATCGAGATCCTGACCCGCAAACCCATCATCGCGACCCGCGAAGAGGTCGAAGAAAATCCCCGCTCCCGCAGCGCCAAGCTGCGCGTAGCAGAAAAGCTGTAACATCTTTTTGAGAAACGGAGTAAACCGGCATGGCTGACCGCAGAGCACAATATCATACCAACGGCGCGGCCGCCTACGACGTTTACACCTGGCAAAGCAGCGCCGCGCCTGATCGGCGGCCCGAGCCGCAGCACCTTCCCGAGGAGCGCCCGCTTCCCCGGAAGCAGCAGCGCGTCAAGGCCCGCACGGCGCTGGCCCCGTTCACGCTCTTCGGCGTGCTGGCCGTGGCCTGCATGCTGATTCTGGTCGTCTTCGGCTATGTGCAGCTCTTCGAGGCCACCAGCCGCGTCAGCGAGCTGGAAGACCAGCTCTCGGCGCTCCAGGCCCAGCAGACCCAGCTGCAAAGCCGCTATGAGGCCCGCATCGATCTCGATTCCATCGAAACGGCGGCCAAAGACCTGGGACTGAGCAAACCCGCACAGGACCAAATCATCTATGTCAATCTCGCCGGCACCGACCGGGCAGAGATCTATCAGGAGGAAAAGACCAGCGTCATCGGCGAGATCGTCTCCGCCATGGAGCAGAGCGTTTCCAGCCTGATCGCATATCTGCGTGCCGCCTCTGCATAAGCATAGGACAGATCACGCAGCAATAAAGCAGTTGCAAGGGCGGTCGTGAGAAAAACTACCGCCCTTGTTTTGGCTATGAGGGACAAACTATGTCATTGAAATTACTCCCCAAAAAACGGGAAAAGAAGATCAGCTCCGCCGAGCAGTCGCAGCGCGCCAATCGCACCATTCTCCGGCGCACACTGTTTTTGATGATCCTCTGCGGTATCGTGCTCTTTATTCCGCTCATCTTCACGCTCTACAAGCTCATGATCGTCGAGCACGATAAATATGAAGAGCTGGCCATCAATAACCAGACCCGCTCTACCAACCTCACGGCCTCCCGCGGCGTCATCTACGACCGGAACATGAACGTCCTCGCCACGTCCACCACCGTCGAGACGGTCTTCATCGATCCCAACGAGATCGCCACCGAGATGAAAGACCCCGCCAACAGCAACCTCCTCGACCATATCGCCCGCGGCCTGTCCGAGATCCTGGACGTTGAGCCGGACTTCGTCTATCAGCAGGCAGCCGACACGGCCTACCGCTATAAGATCATCCAACGCAAGATCTCGGAAGAGCTGGCCGATCAGGTGCGCGAGTTCATCAACGAAAACGACATCAAGGGCGTCTACCTCGAGACCGACGCGCAGCGCTATTATCCCTATGCCTCGCTGGCCGCGCAGGTGCTCGGCTTTGTGAGCAAAGACAACGTCGGCCAGGAGGGCCTCGAAGCCTACTATGACTCCGAGCTCGAGGGCACGGCGGGCAAGGTTGTCACCAGCAAGGGCAACTACGGCTCCGAGATGCTCTATACTTATGAAAAATACTACGATGCCTCCGACGGCGACAGCTTTGTCCTCACCATCGATGCCACCGTGCAGTCCTACCTGGAGAAAAACCTCCAGAAGGCCATCGACAAATACGGCATCCTGAATGGCGCCTTCGGCATCGTGATGGACGTGAATACCGGCGATATCGTCGCCATGGCCACCATGGGCAGCTACGACCCCAACAACTATCAGGAGGTCTACGATACTGCCACGGCACAGGCTCTGGAGGCGCAGTATCAGAAGGCCATGCTCCTGCGCAAGGACTCTCCGGAATATAACGCCGCCATCAAGGCCTATAACGAGGCCGTCGCCGCCGCGCGGCTCAAACAGTGGCGAAACCGCTGTGTCTCCGACGGCTACGAGCCCGGCTCCACGTTCAAGCTTGTCACCATGGCCACCGCGCTCGACTCCGGCTCCGTCACGGTGAACGATTCGTTCTACTGCGGCGGCCACGAGGATTTCAAGGGCCGTGACCAGACACTTTCGTGCTGGAAATCGGCGGGCCACGGAGCCGAGACGCTTGAAGAGGCGCTCGGCAATTCCTGCAACATTGCCTTCGGCCATATCGGCCTTCGCATCGGCGGCGAGACGTTCTACGACTACATCAAATCCTTCGGCTTCCTCGACCAGACCGGCGTCGACCTGCCCGGCGAAGCCAAGGGCCTCTTCTTCTCCAAGGCAGACCTGTCCGGCGCGTCCACGGCCTCGCTCATCTCCGCCTCCTTCGGCCAGACGTTCCGTATCACGCCCATCCAGCTGGTGCGCTCCGTCGCGGCCATCGTCAACGGCGGCTACCTGCTCGAGCCGCACATCGTCTCCAGCGTCCTCGACGCCGACGGCAACGTCGTGCAGAAGACGGAGCGAACCGTGCTCCGCCAGGTCATCAGCGAGGAGACATCTGCGACGATGCGCGAGTTCATGGAGTTCGTTGTCACCGACGGCACGGCCTCGAATGCCTATACCCCCGGCTACCGCGTCGGCGGCAAGACCGGTACCTCCGAAAAGATCGACGAATACGACGAAAACGGCAAACCCGTCGACGACAAGATCGTCTCCTTCATCGGCGTCGCTCCGATCAACGATCCGCAGTATCTCGTTCTGGTTGCCCTCGACACGCCGGAATACGTCGCCGGCACCAGCTATACGACGCATAACCAGTACATCTCCGGCGGCCTGATGGCCGCGCCGACCGTGCGTGACGTCTTCTCCGACATCCTGCCGTATCTCGGCGTCGAGCCGGACTACTCCTCCGACGATATCCGCGGCGTCAATATCGTCCTGCCGGACGTCATCGGCAAGACCGAGGCGGAGGCGGCGGAGCTGCTCTCGGCCAAGAGCATCACCTATCGTACCGTGGGCAATGGCAGCGTCGTCACCGACCAGCTGCCCTCCGCGGGCAAGGAAGTCCCCGGCCATTCCGAGATCGTCCTCTACATGGGCGAGGAAAAGGTCACCGAAAAGACCACCGTCCCCAACTTCATCGGCTACGGCGTGGCGGATGTCAACTGGCTGGCCAACCAGTACGGCCTCTATATCCAGGCCAAGGGTACCGACCGAACCGACGTCTACGTCTCCGCCGCCTATCAGGACGTCCCCGAAGGCACGGAGGTTGACAAGGGGACTACAATTACAGTAGAATTTACAACCGGCGGTGCGTCCGACTGATCCCGGATGTTCCGGAGATTCCGCGCCCCGCGCCGGATGACACGCTTCCGGCTTTTCAAAGGAGAACGACCATGAAGCTCAAAGATCTCTTCCGCGATATTGACGTTCTGGATTTTCATGCCGACCCGGAGCTGGACGTGACCGGAATCAGCTATGATTCCCGCACAACCGCCCCCGGGGAGCTCTTCGCCGCCATCCCCGGCCTGAGTGCCGACGGCCACCGCTTCATTCCCACGGCCGCCGCGCGCGGCGCGGCCGCCGTGCTCTGCGAGCGCGCGCCGGAAGGGGAGCTCCCCTATGTCCGCGTCGCCTCGGCGCGGCAGGCCCTCGCCCTGGCCTCGGCCAACTGGTTCGGCCGTCCGGCGGAGAAGATGACCATGATCGGCATCACCGGCACCAACGGCAAAACCACCTCTACCTACCTGCTCAAGCACATCCTGGAGCAGACACTCGGTGCGAAGGTCGGCCTGGTCGGTACGATTCAGAATCTGATCGGCGACGAGGCACTGCCCACCGAGCGCACCACGCCCGAGAGCTACGAGCTGCAGGGCCTTTTTGCGCAGATGGCTGCCGCCGGCTGCACGCACGCCGTGATGGAAGTCTCCTCTCACGCGCTCACGCTCGACCGCGTGGCCGGCGTACACTTCGCCGTCGGCCTGTTCACCAACCTCACCGAAGACCACCTCGATTTCCATAAGGACATGGAGGACTATTGCGATGCCAAGGCAAAGCTCTTCCGGATGTGTGATACCGGCTGCGTCAACGCCGATGACCCTTGGATGCCGCGCCTCGTGCAAAATGCAGCCTGCCGCCTGATGACCTATTCCGCCCGGGCCGATGCCGATCTGGTGGCGCAGAACATCGCCCTCCACAGTGACGGCGTCTCGTTCGAAGCGCGCTCCCATGGCGAGCGGGCGCAGATTCACCTGAACATCCCCGGCAGCTTCACCGTCTATAACGCCCTCGGCGTCATCCAGACCGCACAGGCCCTCGGCCTCCCGCTGCCCCAAATTGCCGAAGCACTCTCCACGGCGCAGGGCGTCAAGGGCCGCGCTGAGGTCGTCCCCACGCCCGGCAAGGCGTATACCGTCCTCATCGACTACTCGCACACGCCGGACAGCCTGGAGAACATTTTAAAAACCGTCCGCGGCTTCTGTCGGGGAAAGATCTTTGCCGTGTTCGGCTGCGGCGGCGACCGCGACCCCTTCAAGCGCCCCGTCATGGGCGAGATTGCTTCCCGCCTGGCCGACGTCGCCATTGTCACCTCCGATAATCCCCGCACCGAAGACCCCAACGAGATCATCCGTCAGATCGTTGCCGGCATGGGCGCGGCCCAAACGCCCCCCACCGTCATCGAAAACCGCCCAAAGGCCATCGAATGGGCCATGGACCACGCGCAGCCCGGCGACGTCATCGTCCTCTGCGGCAAGGGCCATGAGACCTATCAGGAGATCGGCCACGAAAAGATCCATCTGGACGAACGAGAAGTTGTTGCAGCGTATTTGGAGAGAATGCCATGAAAGAATTGACCCTCAGACAGCTCGCAGACTGGTGCGGCGGCAAGGTCAGCGCCCGGTTTGAAAATCTCTGCGTCAGCAGAATGCAGTCCGATTCCCGCAAGGTCCGCAGAGGCGACCTCTTTGTCGCCCTTCGCGGCGAAAAGGTCGACGGCCACGACTTTGCCGAAACGGCCATCACTCACGGTGCCGTCGCCGCGCTGGTCAGCCGTCCCATCTCGGAAAAGCTCCCCTCCATCGAGGTCGAAGACACCCTCCGGGCCTACGGCGCCATCGCCGCGGGCTACCGCCGCATGACCGGCGTCAAGGTCGTCGGCATTACCGGTTCCGTCGGCAAGACCACCACCAAGGAAATGACCGCCAGCGTCCTCGAGGCTGCCTTCCGCACCGCCAAAACCGAGGGCAACCACAATAACAACCTCGGCCTGCCCATGACCATCATGGACATGCCCGAAGATACCGAGGTCGCCGTGCTCGAAATGGGCATGAACCACTCCGGCGAGATGGAATACCTGTCCTCCATCGCCCGCCCCGACCTTGCCATCATCACCAACATCGGCACCATGCACATCGAGCACCTCGGCACCCGTGAGGGCATCCTTCAGGCCAAGCTCGAGATCATGCGCGGCATGCCGGACTCCGGCCTCGGCGTCTTCAACGGCGACGAGCCGCTGCTCTGGAATATCCGCGCCGCCGGCACGCATAAAAAGTACTACTACGGCATCGAAAACCACGCCTGCGACGTCACCGCATCCGACATTGTCGAGCTCGACGACGGTGTCCGCTTCCAGGTATGCGGCTTCGGCCAGCGGTTTGAGCTCTTCGTCCCCATGCTCGGCCGCCACGCGGTCTATAATGCCCTCGCGGCCACCACCACCGGCCTGCTCCTCGGCGTCCCGCCGGAAAAGATCCAGTCCCGTTTTTCCTCGTTCCACAACACCGGCATGCGCCAGAAAATCTACGAGAAAAACGGCGTCACCATCATCGAAGACTGCTATAACGCCGGCCCCGAGTCCACCGAGGCCGCGCTCGAAGTCCTCGCCGGCATCAAAACCAAGGGCCGCCGCATCGCCGTCCTCGGCGACATGCTCGAGCTCGGCAACCGCTCGGCGGCGGAGCATTACCGCATCGGCCGCCTGGCCGTCGGCAAGGCCGACCTCCTGCTCACCTATGGGGAGCATTCCGTCCGCACCCTCACCGGCGCGATCACCGGCGGCATGAGCCCCAAGAATACCGACCATTTCGATACCCATGAGGACATGGCCCGCATGCTGAAGATGCGCGTGAGCGAGGGCGACGTCATCCTCTTCAAGGGCAGCCGCGGCATGCGGATGGAAAAGGTCTTGCAGCTGTTTCTGGAAGAAAAGTAACCCGAAAGAAGAGAGGATCCGTTCTCATGCAAATCGCAGTCGTTGTCTTGTGCACATTTGTGCTCGCGCTTGTCTTCGGCAAGCTGCTCATTCCCGCGCTCCGCGCCCTCAAGGCGGGGCAGTCCATCCGCGAAATCGGCCCCAGCTGGCATAACTCCAAGGCCGGCACGCCCACCATGGGCGGTATCATGTTCATCGCTGCGGCCGTCCTGTGCGTCGTGGCCGCCGGCTGGCGGAGCATGGCGGCGGGCTATCGCACGCACCTCTATGTCCTGGCCTTCGCGCTTGTCTTTGGCCTGATCGGTTTCCTCGACGATTTCGTGAAAGTGAAATACAAGCGCAACCTCGGCCTCACAGCCCTGCAGAAGCTGGTGCTCCAGCTCGCCGCGGCAGCGGCCTACCTGGCCCTTCTGCGCCATAACGGCGACCTTACCTGTGACCTCTACATCCCATTCTGGAATGTGACGTTCTACATCTCCTGGCCCGTCTATCTCATCTTCGCGATCTTCGTCATCGTCGGCTGCGTCAACGCGGTCAACCTGACCGACGGCGTCGACGGCCTTTCCTCCAGCGTCACCATCCCCGTCATGGCCTTCTTTGCCGCCTGCGCCTTCCTCTGGGGCAAGACGACGCTGGCCCTGCTTCCCGCGTCCCTGGTGGGCGGCCTCGCGGCCTTCCTGGTCTATAACCATCATCCCGCCAAGGTCTTCATGGGCGACACCGGTTCGCTCTTCCTCGGCGCGGCGGTCTGCG
>USLX01000039.1 GCA_900555665.1 uncultured Eubacteriales bacterium
CGCTGCGGCGGGGATTCTCCCCCAGTCTGCGCGGAGCGCAGACAGCCCCCTCTACGAAGAGGGGGCCTTTGGATATAAGCAAAATGGAAGATGAAAGGAGAAAGGTGAAATGGTGGAGGTATTGATCGGGGTAGTGCTGCTGATGATCGGGGGCTTGGGCGGATGGTTTGCCCGGAGACTGATGGAGGCGGCAAAGGAGGGCCGGGGGACGGCCGGGACGGACGCGGCACGGGATCTGGAACGGGTTCGCGCGGAGCGGCAGGCCTTTGAGGCGTTGATGGGATACAATGCGGAGACGGCCTACGGCCTGCGGGGGGAGGAATAAGCAATGTCGGAGAAGAATTGCAGGACAAGGGCCTGGGCGCTCTATGAGAAGGGGCGGCAATACAACAACAGCCTGGTGCCGAACCAGTATCGGCTGGTGAACACGAACATTGATTTCTTTGCGGGCAATCAGTGGCGGAACATTCCACAGACGTCGGCGATGGCACGGCTGCCGAAGCCGGTATTTAACATCATCAAGCGTGTGACGAGTTTGTTCGTGGCGAGCTTGACGAGCGCGGGATGCAAGGTGCAGTTTTCGCCGCTGAGCGACTATGAGGGCGGCGATCTGCGTGCACCGGAGGAGAATGCGGCGGCGTTTGCGACGGCGGAAGTGGAAAATCTGCTGGAAAAATTCAAGATGGAATACCGGCTGCGTGAGGCGCTCTATGACGGGGCGCAGACGGGCGATTACTGCGCACATTTTTGGTGGGATCCGACGGCGGCGCCGTATGGGGAACGCGAAGAGGCGCGCGGCGAGATCCGGATGGAGCTGGTAGACGGGATCAACGTGATGTTTGGCAACCCGAACGACGCAGAGGTGGAGCATCAACCCTATATTCTGATTTTGGGGCGCGCGCCGGTGGAGGAGCTTCGCGAGGAGCTGAGGCTGCGGCACAAAAAGGGAGAGATTACGGCGGACAGCGACGTCGAGGAACAGGTCGGGATCGGCGGAAAGACGGAGCTGGAGGCCGGCGGAGAGGAGGATGGGAAGGCGCTTTACGTCTACCTGTACACGAAAACGCCGGTTTGGGAGCCGGTGGTCGACAGGAAGACGGGCGAGGTTCTGCAGGAGCCGGTTTTTGATAAAAACGGCGAAGTTTTATATGAGGTGGACGAAAAGGGCCAGGTGCTGCTGGATTCGTTTGGCGAGCCGGTGGTGAAGATGCGGGACATGATGCGGCGTGTGGAGCATGTGCATGTGACGAAGGCGACGCGGGATGCGGTGCTCTTTGAGGATATTGACACGGGGCTGACACGCTATCCGATTGCCTGGGGGAACTGGGAAAAGCAGAAAAACCAGTATCACGGTCGGGCTTTGGTGACGGGGCTGGTGCCGAATCAGATTTTTATTAACACGATGTTCGCGATGGCAATGCGGCATTTGCAGTTGATGGGCTTTCCGAAGACAGTGTACAATGCGGATCTCATCGGGAACTGGTCGAACGAGATTGGGCAGGCCATTGGCGTGCGGGGGCTGCAGCCGGGGCAGAGCGTATCGCAGGTGGCGTATAACTTACAGCCGGCGGATATGTCCAACCAGATTCTTACGGTCATTGACCGGGCCATCTCCTACACGAAGGACTGCATGGGCGCGACGGATGCGCAGCTCGGCAACGTGAAGCCGGATAACACGTCGGCGCTGATGGTGCTGCAGAGCAATGCGGAAGTTCCGCTGGAGAACATCCGGGCGGGGATTCATGAATGGATGGAGGACATCGGGGCCATCTTGCTGGACATGATGGGGACCTACTACGGCGAGCGGACGGTGGTTCGTGAGCGCGAGGTGGAGGAACCGGTTTGGGGCGAGGATGGCACACCGGTGATGCGGGACGACGGCCTTCTGCAGACAGAAAAAGTACGGCGGCGGGTGAAGGAACGGTTCGATTTTGGAAAGTTCCGGGAGATCTGGCTGCGGGTACGGGCAGACGTTGGCGCTGCAAGCCAGTTCTCGGAGATTGCGATGACACAGACGCTGGACAATCTGCGGGCGGCAGGAGTGATCGACGTGATCGAGTATCTGGAGCGCGTGCCGGAGCGGCTGATTCCGCGCAAGCGGGAATTGATCGAAAATCTGCGGATGAAGCAGACAGTGGGAAAGCAGACCAGCGGCGAGGGCGCGGAGCAGATGCTCGGCACGATGAGCTATCAGATGCAGGGGCGCTATCCGACGCTGCCGCGGGCGACACAGCGGGCGCTGCGGCAGAGAACGGAAGCAAGAAACCGATGAGGGAAAGGAGAAGCAAGGATGGAAGAACTGGAAAAGATGGAGCAGGAGGCGCAGGAGGCCATTTTGCCGGAGGGCTATGGCGAGGGCGACGATTATTTTGAGGAAGAGAGCTGGGGAAAGGGTGCACAGACGCCGGAACCGGCAGAGCAGGCGCAGGAAGAGGAGGAAGGAAATGCGAAGCAGACGAGAGATTTTCGCAGCGAGGCGGAGGAATTTTATACGCGCCATCCGGGCTACCAGGGCGGGCAGATGCCGAAGGCTGTATTGGATGCGTGGCTGAGCGGGACGGGGCTCGGAGAGGCGTTTGCTGCATATGAGCGCGGACAGAGCCGTGCGGAGGCAAGAAGGCTTCAGCACGAAAATCAGGTGCTGCGGCAGAATGCTGCGGCGGCGATGCGCGCGCCGGTACGCGGTGTGGGCGGAGGCGGAGACACGAAGCAGGAGCCGGAGGATCCGTTTTTGATGGGATTCAGTGATGAGAAGTGGTGAGAGGAGCGGGCGGCCAATGGTCGCCCATACGAACCGTATCCGTAAGATGTTGCCTGTCCGCCATCATCAAGATAGCGTGCGGCGCGTAGTTGGATGACGTAAGGTGATTAGGGGCGGGCAAATCAGACCGGGCAAATGAGTTGTTACATGATGGCGGCACGGTTTGCACTTCTGGTTTTGCACAGCCCTCTTTTCCTTTGGCGGGCGACACCGTTTCCTTTTCTGAAGGAGAAAAGGAAATGGGGTCGCAAAACGCGGGCCGATGAGGGCATCGGCCCCTACTGGGTACGGAGGAAACGTTTTATTTGGCAAAGAGGAGGTGTCCGGGGCCTCCTTTGCAATACACAATACTTTTATTTTTAAGGAGGACAAACAATGGCAGGCGGGAAAAATTTGGCTACGAAGTACGCGAACAAGGCGGACGAGCGATTTTCCAAGGAATCGCAGGCGATGCTGGCGGTGAACAGCGACTTCGAATTTACGGGAGCGAACACCGTGAAGGTCTATTCGATCCCGGTGGTTGCGATGAGCGACTATCAGAGAAACGGAAGCAGCCGGTATGGCACGCCGAGCGATCTGACGCGCAATGTGCAGACGTTGACGGTGACGAAGGACCGTGCGTTCTCATTTATCATCGACAAGGGCGACAAGCTGCAGTCGGAGATGGTATCGGACGCGGGCAAGGCGCTGGCACGGCAGATCCGCGAGGTTTGGGTGCCGGAATTTGACACCTATGTGTTCCGCGTGCTCGCCGATGCGGCGACCGCAAGCGGAAATACCGATGCGACGGCCGCGACAACGTCCAACGCATACAGTCTGTTTTTGAATGCGATGGAGAAGCTCGGCAACCAGAATGTGCCGGACAAGGGCAGAGTTTGCTTCTGCTCGTGCAAGTTCGCCAACCTGCTCAAGCAGGACAGTGCGTTTATGCGCTATGGCGACGCGGCACAGAAGATGCTGATTCGCGGCGTGATCGGCGAAGTGGACGGGTGCAAGATCGTAAAGGTACCGTCCGGGCGGCTGCCGTCGGGGTGCAGCTTCATTCTGACGCATCCGATGGCGGCGACCGCGCCGCGTCAGCTCGAGGAATACAAGACCCACGACAATCCTCCCGGCATTTCGGGCTGGCTCGTCGAGGGGCGCGTGATCTACGATTGCTTCGTGCTGGGCGAGAAGCGAAATGCCATCTTCTATCAGGGCGGCGCGGGTGGATTGAAGCAGCTGACCGTTGGCACGGCGGCGACAAGCAGCGACAAGAGCACGGTGCTCGTCATTCCGGGGCAGCATGATGCCAGCGGCGTGAAGTGGTATTACTGCACGGGCGCGACGGCCTCGGCACTGGAGACGGTCACTTATGGCACGGCCATCACGGCGGCGAAGTGGACCGAGCTGGCAGCGGCCAGCGCGGAGATCACGCCGGCGAGCGGCAGCACGGTGATCCGTGTGATTGAAGTCGACAAGGACAGCAAGCCGATCGCCGTGGGCGATGCGGTGCTGCATGTGGGCTAAGAGAGGATGAAATATGGGGCGGGCATTGCCCGCCCGTCGACCTCTCCGGCATTTGCTTCGCAAATGCCAGCTCCCCTTTCAGGGGAGGCATGCCGCTGCGGCGGGGATTCTCCCCCAGTCTGCGCGGAGCGCAGACAGCCCCCTCTACCAAGAGGGGGCCTTTGGGCGGAGCAGAGCCCAGCCCCTACATGCGAGGACGGGAGTGCGGAGGAAAATTGAAGGGGACGACCTCTCCGGCATTTGCTTTGCAAGCGCCACCTCCCCTTTCAGGGGAGGCAAACCGCTGCGGCGGGGATTCTCCCCCAGTCTGCGCGGAGCGCAGACAGCCCCCTCTTGGTAGAGGGGGCCTTTGAGGAGATAAATCAGAAATGGAAGGAGGAAGTTGGATGACATATGGACAGATGCGGGATCGGATTTTGATGCTGCTCAATCAGTATTCGATTGCGGGCGGCAAGATCAAGGTGACATACAACAACCAGGCGGATTATTTGGCACGGGTGCCGGCGGCGGTGAACGATGCGCTGGTGTATCTGGCGACGACGGCACGGCGGCTGCGGCAGGTGCGGGAGCTGACGGAGGCGGAACGGATGGGCGCGTGGCGCGTGTTTTCGCTTCCGGAGGACTGCTGGCAGGTGTGCTCCGGCGGGGTGTTCCGGCTGGGAACGGACGGAAGCGTGGAGCGGACGAACGGATTCCGACTGCTGGGCGAGGATCGGATTGCGGCACCGGACATGGCGGGGGACGGGACGTGGATGCTGGAATATTTCCGGTATCCGGCACTGCTGCGGGCGGAGCCGGAGGATGGCGACCGGATCGACTGCCCGGCAGAGTGCTTGGGCGCGGCGGCCTGCTATGCGGCGGCGCAGCTGGCGGCGCTTGACGATGGAAACTTGCAGGCGACGCTCTACAACGAGTTTGAAAACCGGCTGTCACGACTCGGGGAACTGCCGAGCGTGAGCCGGGAGGCAATCTGCGATGTATATGGCGGCTGGGAGGCGGTGGAATGAGCTTTCGCGGCATTGCACGCTATGGTGGCGTGCGCAGTCCGTATCTGAGCAGGCCGGCAGCGAAGCGCGAATATGTGGTCGACTATGCGCGGCTGGATGGGGGCTTGAATTTATGGGACCTCGACTACCGGATGGGGCGGAATGAGAGCCCGGAGATGGAGAATCTCTGGTGGCGCGACGGCGTGCTGTGCTGCCGGGACGGGCAGAACGCCTGCGATGGCGTGGATGAGGACGGCAAAAAGGCCGGGCCGGGCGTCGGGTATGCGGCAAGCAATGGACAGTTCCACGGGATGGAGTTTTTCCACATCGGGGCGTGCATCTACTATGGAGACCCGGGGCAGGAGGACATGACGCTTACCAAGCTCTGCGAGGGGATTCCGGAGGTGCGGGGGACGTTCTTTCAGTACGACGGGGCGCTCTATTATAAGACAAAGGGCTGCTTCCAGAAGATCACGAAGGGCGAGACGTTCGAGGCGGCGGATGTGGCGGGCTATGTCCCCGTTATTGTGCTCAATGCCGACCCGGCGACGGGTTCCGGAGACCTCTATCAGCCGGAAAACCGGCTGGCCGACGGAAAGACCGTGTGGTACAACGCGAAGGAAGGTGTGAAGGAATACCATCTGCCGGTGCAGGATGTGGCGGCGGTGACGAAGGTCGAAGTGGACGGTGCGGAAAAGACCGTGGAGACGGATTACACGGTCGATCTGGAAAAGGGCACGGTGACATTCACGTCGGCCCCGTCGGTGACGAATCCGCCGACGAACAACACCGTGAAGATCACCTACACGAAGGAGAACACGGCGGCGAAGAAGGCCGTGATGGACTGCCGGTATGCAATCGTGTATGGCGGCGGGGACTCGGTGGTGCTGGTGCTGGCTGGATCGGAGGAACAGCCGAACGCCTATTTCTGGAACGGGAATCATACCGTGATGGACGCGGCGTATTTTCCGGTGCAGCACTACAATCTTGCGGGCGACCGGGCCGAAGCCGTGACGGGATTCGGCGTGCAGAGCGGATTTCTGATGATCTTCAAGGAGCATTCGGTCGGACGGGCGGAGCTGTCCACAAGCGAAATTGACGGGCGGGCATATCTGACGCTGAACTACACGAACGTGAACAGCGAGACGGGATGTGACCTGCCGTGGACAATTAAACTGGTGGAGAACAATCTGGTGTTCTGCAACCGGGAGCAGGGTGTGCACATTGTAAAGAGCACGACGCCAGCACTGGAGAACAACATCGAATCGATCAGCCGGAACGTGAACGGAACGGCGGAGCGGCGCGGTTTGCTCTACGATGTGCGAAAAGCGGGCGATGTGTGTGCGTGCGACGACGGGGATCGATACTGGCTGGCGGCGAATGGGCATGTGTATGTGTGGGACTATGTGCTGTCGTCGGCGGGCAAGCCGAGCTGGTTCTACTTCACGAACATCCGGGCTGCGGCGTTCTTCCTCGCGGACGAGACGGTGCATCACCTGAGTCCTTCAGGCCGGGTGACGCGGATGGAACGGACGTATGCCGACTACAACGGGCCGATTGACAAGGTATACCGGTTCGCGACGCAGCACTTTGGGAGCTATGACCGGCTGAAGGATGTGCGGCGGGTGGTATTTCAGACGCGATCGGACACGGACACGGCGATCCGCATCACGTACAAGAGCGACTATGAGACGCGGCAGGATCTGACGGACATCGCAAGCTTCAGCTGGCGGCTCTGCCCGCGGGATCTGACGCACCGGTATCTGGGTGTGCCGCAGTTTGCGCTGACGGCGGTACGGAGGCCGGGATGCCGCCATGTGCGGCATTTCACGATGACGCTGGAAAACCATGAGGCGTTCCGCGATATGTCGCTGGTGGGGGCGCAGATCTACTACAACTACCAAGGGAGGGATCGATGATGAGCTATCTGGAAAAGCTCGTATTTTCGAAGGACTGGACGAAGGCGGAGGATTTCCCGACGTATGAGCCGGACGAGAGTCAGGTGCGCGCGGACTTGCAGCTGCTGCACAACGAGGCAAAGGCGGCCATCAATGCGTTGGTGGACAAGCTGGAATCGGCGGAATTTGCAAGCCATCTGGCGGTGAGCACGGAGGGCATGGCGGCTACAAACCTGGCGGCGGCACTGGCCGAGATTTTGGTGACGGCAAAAAGTGCGCAGGCCGGGACAATCCTCGACGGGACGGTGACGGAGGCGAAGCTGGCGTCGGCTTTGGCTGCGAAGATCAATGCCATTGATGTGACGTATTCGATGAATGCGCCGACGGCAAACGACACGCCGGAGACGGGCTGCCAGCTGGGGAAGCTCTGGCTGAAGCCGGAATTTTTGGTTCAGAATCTCGCGGCGGACTATGCGCTCGCGACCGGTGCGGACTGGACGGGCGAGAACGTGACGAAAGAGGCGAGCGGCGGGAAGCTGGTCTTCTCCGGCACGGGCGACAGCCAGTACGGCGCGGCGAAGACGGAACTGGCCGTCCCGGCGGGGCATACGGTGCGCGTGTGGCTGACAGCGGAGGAGATGGCGGGGCAGTTTGCCTCGCTGAAGCTGTATTTGGGCAGCGCGGAATATGCCCTGACGAGCGGAACACAGCTTGTGCAGGATGTGACGGCGGGCGAGGACGGCAAGATTTCTATTCAGGTGAAGGCCGACTGGTCAAACACGGCGACGGCGGCGGGCGGCAAGTTTACGATCACGGCATTTGCGGCGGTGGACAAGGCGGCGGTGATGCTGCCGGGGGCCATTGCGCTGACGGATGGGAACCTGGACGCGCTGGTTGCGGCGAAGGTTCCGTTTTCGAAGGCCGGGACGCGGCTGGAGCTCTATGGCCAGCAAGCGGTGGGCAGCTGGAAGCGGCTGGTGCCGGATGAGGATCAGACGAGCGACGAGCTGACGGTGACGGACGCGGTGGCGGGGCTGGCAGGCGTTTCTGTGGGCGCGACGCTGAGCGAGGCGCTCATCGCGGTACGAAACAGCATCTCCCGCATCGAGGATGCCATCAACGGCGCGGCGGGCGGCTATGTGTGGAACAAGTATGCCTATGAGCAGAAGGAGATCGCGGGGCAGATTACTTCCGGCGAGAGCGACAACGTACCCTCGACGGGATATTTCCGCTTTACGGTGGCAAACAGCGTGGCGATGAATCCGACGACGGGCGAGATCACACTGGTGAGTCCCACGGCTGTGAGCCGGAATCCGACTGCGGGCGAGTATTTCACCTGTAAGTACTGGATGTATTGGGGGTATCAGGACGCGCCGGGCGTGTATCACTGGGGCGCGGACACGGCCATCCGCCAGGAGCAGACGGGCTATGCCAACGGACAGGGGATCTATTCGCTGATTCTGGATGTGCCAAAGGTGATCGGGAGCTTGGAGTTTCAAGGCATTGTGACGAGTCAGGCACAGGACGCCTATCCGGCGGACGGATGGGTTGAGAATGTGAAATATGTGTCCGCGCCAAAGAGCCAGCTGTCATCCGTCGGCAAATGCGCGACGGGAAGCTATGTGGGAACGGGGCTTTATGGGGCATCGTCGCCGAATTCGCTGGAGTTTACGTTTGTGCCGAAGACGGTGGAGATCCTTGCGTATTTTTCGTCCAGCGCGGTCATCCCAACGTCAGCCGACAAGAACGGACGCTTGGCTCTGATGATCTGCGACCGGCTGGGTGAGGAATACAGCGACGGGACGGGCCTGTTCAATGGGTCACCGTCTGATGCGAATATGATGCGCGGCAAGCGCAGCGCGGACGGAAAGACCGTGTACTGGTACACGAACGACGCGGGCACGCAGTTCAATCAGAGCGGATATACCTATTATTACCGGGCGTTGGGGTGAGGCGCGCGGGGGAAGAAAGGAACGGGTGAGTAGATGAAGGTTTTGGAGTTTGCGGTACGGGACAAGAAAATCGTCCGGCGGGACTGGAATCCGGTGGTGGCCGGGGCGGTGAACCACTATGCGTTGAACTTCTCGTTTGATGATGATTGGGACGGGCTGACGAAGACCGTTGTGCTGGAAAACGGGGAGGTTCGTGTAGAACAGCTCTACACGGGCGGACTGGTGCTGCCGTGGGAGGTCTGCCGGGAGGGCGGACTTCTGGTATCGGTGACGGGGACGAAGACGCTCGGGGACGGGCGAACGCAGGTGGTGTGCACGGCGAGGATGACCAAGCCCATCCCGGTGGAGCCATGCGGTGCGGCGGAAGGATTGCAGCCGGAGGAGTTTTCACCGGAGCTGGCGCAGCAGATTTTGGAGAAACTCGGCGATCTGACCGGGCTGAAGACCACGGAAAAGCAGACGCTCACGGCGGCAATCAATGAGGCATACAGTCATGCGGGGGTGTCAGAGATCCGTTTCAAGGAGAAGGATGATGCGGGGAACAACCGTTATACGGTGACGCTCTCCAACGGGCAGATGTATGAGATCGAGGCTCCGCGCGGGGCGCAGGGCGAGGTCGGGCCGCAGGGACCGAAGGGGGATGTCGGCCAGACCGGCCCGCAGGGGCCAAAGGGAAACACTGGGGCAGTGGGTCCGCGTGGCCCGCAGGGTTCCCAGGGGACGTCCGGACTAAAAGGAGAGAAGGGCGATACGGGCAAAGGATTGACGATTCTGGGCTATTATGCAACAGAGGCGGCGCTGAGCGCAGCGGTGACGAGCCCGGCTGCAGGCGATGCGTATGCGGTTGGCACGGCGATCCCGTATGCGATCTATGTCTGGGATGGCGTAGGGAGCAAATGGGTAAACAACGGCGAGGCAAATGCAGTCTCCGGGCTGTATCTGCCGGTAAGCAATCCGACACTAAGCGGTACGTTGAGCTTTTCCGGCGACAATGACAGACTGATTATGCCAAACGCAACAGAGGTTAGTATTCGACGAAGGAAGGGCAGCGCGGTTGGGCAAGATTCGATTGCGATTGGCGTATCGGTAGATGAGTCGTATACCGGAGCGTCAGCAATTGGACGCCGAAGCATTGCAATTGGATATAATCCAGACGCGAGGGGTTATGGATCGATTGCAATGGGAAATGGTATGGCACATGGGAAAGAGTCGTTTGCTATTGGGTACAATGCTATGGCAAGCGGGCCATATTCTATGGCAATGGGTTACGGCGTGACGGCCATTGGCGGACGGCAGCTGGTTATCGGCCGATTGAACGTGAATGACGTGAAAGGCACTAAAGCCCCTTTTTTCGAGGGGAAATATGTGTTCATTGTCGGCAATGGCAGTTTGTCGGGAGGAAACTCAAATGCCCACACGCTGGATTGGGACGGCAATGCCTGGTATGCTGGCTCAGTGGAAGGGACGGCACTGATCCTGAAGTCGAGCACGGAGGGATCGAGCAAGAGATTTAAGATCACGGCGGACGACAGCGGTGCACTCAGCGCGACGGAGATCACAGGATAAGGAAAGACAGGCGAAAACAAAAAATCCGCCATTTCGGCGGAAAGTGACAAGGCGCTTGGCTCATGCTATGGTGGACATGCCCCGCAAGGGGCAGGGCGCTGCGATCCATAAAGGCGGTGGCCGCGCGGCATACCGCGCGGCCGGCCGGCCACTTCCCTGTAAGGGGGATGAGGATGGGACACAGGCAGAGGGCGAGAGTCCTTCGATTCCTGTTTCGATTGGCAATCATGGTACTTATCATGATGCGATTGGCGCGGAAAGCGTGTTGACCGCCCGGAGGGCACCCGAGCGGTCAACTGTTTTTGACTTGATCGTTTAGGACTGACCGCCGCAGCAGCGCCCTTTTCTATTTCCATTTTAGCCGAACATGCCGCTTTGTCAAGGATGACAGGGCGGCATTTTTTAACAAGGGGAAGGGATGGACATGTACATTGACTGGGAGACAATTATGACGGCGGCGAAGGTCGTGGGGGCGATCGGCGTGCTGGCGGGCGTGGTGGTCGCGGTATTTCGCTTCGTGGAGAGCGATAAGCGGCAGCAGACGGAGATCGCGGCCATCAAGCGCGAGCAGACCGTGATGTGCTACGGCATTCTGGCGTGCTTGAAGGGAATGAAGGAACAGGGGTGCAATGGGCCGGTGACGGAGGCGCTGCATATGCTGGAGAAGCACCTGAACTGCTCGGCGCACGGGCTGGCGGACGGAAGATGAAACGAGGTGAGGCCCGGCAGCGGGCCGATTGACAGAAAGGAGCGGGAGCAATGAAGGATTGGAAACAGGTGTTGCAGAATCTCTGCAAGGTGAAGTCGATTGTGACGCTGATGCTGACGGCGGCGTTTATTACCATGGCGCTGCGCGGCGATGTGGCGGCGAAGGACTTCTATTCAGTGATGGTGATGGTTTTGACATTTTATTTCGGCTATCAGAGCGCGAAGGCGGAGGAACAGGGAGGGACGAAATGAAGCCGGTTCGGACGGAACTTGCACACCGGGCCAACTATGGTGTGCGGCGCGGGAAGATCGAGTGGATCGTAATGCACTACACAGCAAACGATGGAGACTCCGGAATGTCAAATGCGCGATATTTTCAGCAGGCGCGCAGTCCTGTGGCGAGTGCGCACTATTTTGTGGATGACCGGGAAATTGTGCGGTCGGTACCGGACGAATATGTTGCATATCATTGCGGCGCGTACAAGTACCGACATCCATTTTGCCGGAACTACAACTCGATCGGAATCGAAATGTGCGACAGCAAGCGCGATGGGTGTGTGATGGCGACGGAACAGACAATTCAGAATGCCGCGGAGCTGGCCGCGGCGCTCTGCGAAAAGTACGGCTTGCCGGTGAGCCATATCATCCGGCATTATGATGTGACGGGCAAGCTCTGCCCAAAGTATTGGGTGGACAATCCGGAGGGGATTGTGCGGTTTCGAAAACTGGTGAAGGAGGCAGGAGAAATGGTGGAAACAAGCAGGATGATCGTGGATGGGAAGGAAGTTCCAGTGGAGCGGATTTTGAAGAATGGGACGAATTACGTCAAGATCCGCGACGTGGCGGCGGCGCTGGGGCTGGAGATTGGCAATCAGGGGAATGTGGCGGTTTTGCGCAGAAAGGAGTAAGCAATGGCGGTCAGTACGAAGGATAAGGAGCGCCTGACGAGCGAACAGCAGTCAGCGTTGCAGAGCTATACGGATCAATACAATGCGGCCAAGGCCAGAGAGGATCAGGCCGGGATGCAGGCGGCGCATGAGGCAGCGGAGAGCGTGCGCAGACAGGCGGGCTATTCCGGCGGCGGGAACGGAAGCGGGAGCGCGGACACAGCCAGCCGCGTGGAGCAGAATATGCAGGACTTTAACCGCGCCAATTATGACAGCGAACGCGGGCAATGGACGAACGGATATTCCACGGGCTACAATGTGCGCACAAAGGCCAATGAAATCCGGCAGCAGATGCTGCAAAATTCGCAGGACTGGCACAGCGCGGGAACGCAGGCGGAGCGCGATGCGCTGCATCAGGAGAATCTGGAGCTAAACCGCATTTTGTCGCAGTATGCCGGGGGTGTGGAGAGCAGCTATGATCCGGCAAGCGGGAGGTGGTATACAGCAAACGGAAATCTGGGTTATGGGACGATGACGGATTATGACCGGGAAAACGCAAAACGGATGTATGGGGTGACGGATGCGGAGCTGGATGCGTTTCTCAGCAATACGGAGCGTTACTTCAATCACGACCAGCAGCATCCGGAGGTCTATCTGGGGCGCAGAAGCGGCACGGAGGAGAGCGGCAGCACGCGCGTCTACGGTTCCGGCGTGGGCGGCGAAGGTTATGGCGCATCATCCGGCAGTTACGGCGGTTATGGATATGGAGCAGGGAGCGCGGGGACGCTTTCCGGGATGCTCGGCGACTGGCGCAGCGCGGCGCGAGCCCAGGCCGAGCAGCAGATCGACTATGCGACGGCCCAGGGCATCGCCGCACTGGAACGGGCCAGAGAGGACGCGGCGGGTCAGTTTCAGACGCAGCGGGATCAGATCGCGGCAGAGGAGCGAAACGCGATGGACAACGCAGCGCTCTATGCCGAGCTGCGGGGCGACCGGGGCGGCATCGGGCAGATGCAGTATCAGTCCGTGCAGAACACGGCGGCGGAAAACCGGCTGGCGGTGAACGAGGCACAGGTCAAAATGGCAACGGACACCGACCGACAGATTGCAGATCTGCGCGCGCAGGGCGAATTTGAGAAGGCAAACAAGGTTTTGGAGATTTCGCAGGCGTATTTGCAGCAGCTGCTCTCGCTGGAGCAGTGGGCGGCGGAATATGATTTGTCGGCGGCGAAGTTTGCGCAGACGGTGCGGGAATGGGAAAATGAGTTTGCACTGTCGGTGGGGCAGGTGACGGGAAGCTATGCGGGGCAGACGACGCTGACGGCGAGAAAATACAGCGACAGTCTGCTTGCCGAGAGCGGCCAGGCACTGCTCGCGGCGGGCGTGATGCCAAACAGCGAGCAGCTCAAGGCCATGGGCCTGACGCAGGCGCAGGCGAGATTGCTGCTCGGCAAATAAAAATGGGGCCCCTTCGCAGAAGCGGAGGGGCCTTATGTTATAAGGAGGCGTAGAATGCGTGTCATTGACGAATGGGGCACAAAAAAAGAAAGTCCCAATCATGGGCTTGGGGTGATCGAGGGCTATCCGGGGGAAATCGAGTTTAAGACCAAACGGCAGGCGATGGACTATCAGTATCGGATGCAGCGGGAGGCAGCAGAAGAAAGAAGCACACAATCTGAGAAGAAAGCTGCGCAGGGAGGTAGAGGGTTCGGAAGCGGCAGGACGAGCTATGAAAGCAGGGCAAAGCCGCAAAAAACCGCAAACACAGCCTTTCAGGGAGGCCGGCGCGGCGGATTTGGCAGTGCACAAGCACAGAATACACAGAATACGGACGCAACGCTGGGCGGGAAGCTGCTCAGAGCGGCAAATGCCGGCTCTGGAAAATTCTTTTCCGCTGTGGGGCAATTCGGAAACAAGATCGTTGGCGGCTTAGAAGAGGCCGAGCAATATCTCAATGGCGGCTGGACTTCTGATGGAGAATATGTGAAGGGCGATTCGCCGATTGTATCGTCGCTGCTTGGATGGGCGCACGGCGCGGCGGACAGCGTGACGGAAAAGGCCAACGCAGAGCTGGACCGCAGCGCGAGAAACTGGAGCGGCAGCAAGGCCGGGCGGGTGTTCAATAAGGTTGCAGTGAACAGCGTGGCAGCAATCCCGCAGGCATTGCTGGCATTTTGGACAGGCGGCGCGAGTGCGGCAGGAGAGCTTGGCGCGCAGGCGGGAATGTTGGAGATGGCGCTTCGCAGTCTGGTCAGCAATCCAAGGTTCTGGTTGACATACGGGCAGAATGCCGGAGAGAGCTATGCCAAGGCGAAGGCCGCCGGGGCGAGCAACAGTGACGCACTGGCGTCCAGTACATTTTCCGGGCTGACCGGTGCGATGATCGACCTGGGCGGCGGCTATGAAAACAGCGGTTGGATGGCTGACCGGTCGCTGAACGGCGGGCAGGTCATGAAGAATCTGGGCAAGAGCGTTTTGGAGCAGAGCGGCGAAGAGTATGCGAAGGGCGTAGCGGGACGGCTGGCAGAAAAGTCCTATTCGCCGGACAAGCAGTGGTATTCCACGAAGGATGAGAATGCGGTGTTCAATCCGAAGCGGGACGCAAGGCAGTTCGCGGCGGATGCCGCGACAGCGGCGCTGGTGGAGGGCTCTGGCTATGCGGCGAGACGGTTCTTCGATGGGGCCAGTGATTCTCTACAAAGGCGCGGCGTTTCCAGAAAGGAGGCAGAAAGCAGAGCGAGAGAAGCGATGGAGACGGCAGAGGAATCCATTGCACACGAAAATGCGGCAAATGCGCTGACCCATGATGATTACGATGACAGAGTTTTTTCAGAAGTAATTGAAAAAGCGAAGCAGCCGGGTATAATGGAGATAGAAATGGATGAGGCCACGGAAAAGGTGATCTCTGAACGCTCATTTGCGGAGTTGCAGCCGCTGCAAGGTAAAATGTCAAATCGCGCAACACGGAGATGGTATATTGCGCAGGATGAGAAAATACCATCCTTGATAGACACGGATTTGAGTATCGAGGAACAGGCAATGCTGGCCTGTGAGCTTCGGAATCAAAACCGAACGTGGGCGAGAGACTTGATGTTTGATCAGGAGGAGCGAAAGTGGTTGGACATAAAATATCCAAATCAGAGCTATGAGGAATTGATTGCACAAAAAATGAAGAAAAAGAACTATACCAGAGAAGAAGCAATCCGTGATATTTATGCAACTGCCACAAAGACAAGAAAAAGTGTAAATGAGAAGTTAGGATTAAAGTGAGGGAATGAAATGTATAAATATGTCATCAATCCGCAGGTAAATAAAGAACTGTTTTATAAGCAGTGCGAAAGGCTTGAAAAGAAAATGAGTGGGATCGTAAAGAAAAGGCTGTTGGAGGATGTGGATGGTGCCTTGATCCAGATTTATCAGCATCCAAGAGGAGAGATCGATGTATACAACGATGAGCAACTGGATGAGTTATATCTTCGGTCAGAATTCGATTTAAGACCATACGGTGTGCTGTTAAAATAAATGGCTGAAATGAAGGGAAGATAAGATGTACGATTATGGGATCTATCCGAGGCCAGATGAGAAACTGTTCTATGCACAGTGTGAAAGATTGGAAGAAAGAGTGCGGGGGTTTACGAAAAAACCGCTGTTGGAGGATGTGGATGGCACACTGATTCAGATTTACGTATATCCGAGAGGTCATGTGATCATAAAGAATGACGAGATGCTTGGAGATGTGCATGTTGAGTCAGAGTTTGATCTGAAGCCTTTTGATGCGCTGTTGCGAGTAAAAAAATAAGCGGAATTGGCTCCCCCACTTCGATGGGGAGCTTTTTTCAATTTGTTCGGGTACATTTGCGGGCGTGATGCCGAACGGCGAGCAGCTGGCGGCGATGGGCTTGACGCAGGCACAGGCGAGATCGCTGCTCGGGAGATAAAAAATGGGGCCTCTCCGCGAAAGCGGAGGGGCCTTGCTTTGTAAGGAGGGATGGAATTGCAGGTAGAGGGGATTTACACGGCGGAGCCGCGCTTTGAGGCGAAGGCCAAGGCGCTGAAGCTCAAGCAGGAGATGGCCGCTGCGGCGGCAGAGGAACAGAAGCGGCTGCGCGGGATGCCGGGGCTGGATCTGGTCGAGACGCCAAAGCGGCTGGAATGGCAGATCCGGACAGAGGTTGAGGCGAGAGTGCCGGAAGAAGTGTGGAAGCCAAAAACGACGAGGGTGTTTGAGAAACCGGAGATCTATGACCGAACGGTCACGCCGAGCAGCATTGCGGGTCTGGGCGAGGCAGCGTCGGTGGCGCGGCTGCGCGGCGCGATGGCGAATCTGGAATATAACCAGAACAAGCTCCGCCAACTGGCGGATGAGCCGCTGACAACGACAGGCGGGGCGGCGCTTTCGCCGACGCTGGGGAATTTGGATCGGTGGCTGGATCAGCCGCGGCAGCGGGAGCGATATGAGACACAGAGGCTGGTGCAGCGGCTGATGCAGAAGCTGCCGACGCTGGACTATCTGAGCTGGGCTGACCGCGGGATGCCAAGGCCGGAGACGTACACAAAGGAAAATCTGACGGACTATGTGCCGCGTATCGAGCAGCTGGCTAATTATCCATGGAAAATGACGAAGGAGATGCGGAGCGAAGCAAAAGAGGTGATAAATACAGCCCATCCGGTTGGGACGATTGGAAATGGTGGATCATTAGTAAATTTTGATCCATATAGACAGGCGCTCGCAGCAAAGGATGACAAGGCGGCGGAATACTGGGCGGATCTTTTCTACAAGCTGGACGGAAATCTGTATCCAAAGCAATATGCATTGGGCAAGGGCTTTATGGACGGAACAGGGTACACTTCTGCGATGGATGTAATAACACAGTTATCACCGCTGGAGCAGTCAAAGCAAGAATTTCAGGCGTTTCAGAACGGAGCTGACCTTGCTGCGAAAAAGGAGCCATCGCTATATTCAACAACAAATCTCATGGGGACTGCTGCGCAGTTATGGCTGATGAGTCGAATTGGCGGAGCCG
>USLX01000040.1 GCA_900555665.1 uncultured Eubacteriales bacterium
GCAGGTTTTTGAACTTTTTAAAGTTCAAAAACCTGGACGGCAGCGGGGCGAAAAGACTTTTTCGGCACGCTGAAAGCAGCTCCCTCCAGACGGAGGGAGCTGCTTTGGATGCGTCAGCGGATGATAAGTTCGCCGTTTTCCACGCCGCAGGTAAGTGGCTGGCCGGGGATGACGTCGCCGCGCAGGATGCGCTTGGCGAGGAGCGTCTCGACCGTATGCTGCACATAGCGGCGCAGCGGACGCGCGCCGAACTGCGGATCGTAGGCCGCATCGATGATGAACTGCTTGGCCTCGGGCGTCAGCTCGCAGTGGAGCTGCTTGTCCTCGAGGCGGCGGTTCAGTGCGGCGATCTGCAGATCGATGATGCCGGTGATGTTCTCTTTCGTGAGCGGCTTGTAGAAGACGATCTCGTCGAGGCGGTTCAGGAATTCGGGACGGAAGGAGCGGCGCAGCTGTGCGCGAACCTCATCCTTGGCCGCTTCGCTGATTTCGCCGTGCTCGTCGATGCCGTCCAGAAGCGCCTGCGAGCCGAGATTGCTCGTCAGGATCAGGATGGTGTTCTTAAAGTCGACCGTGCGGCCCTGCGAGTCGGTGATGCGGCCGTCGTCGAGGACCTGCAGGAGGATGTTGAACACGTCCGGATGGGCCTTTTCAATCTCGTCGAACAGCACCACGCTGTACGGGCGGCGGCGGACGGCCTCGGTCAGCTGGCCGCCTTCTTCATAACCGACATATCCGGGAGGCGCGCCAATGAGACGCGAGACAGAGAATTTCTCCATGTATTCGGACATATCGATGCGGATGAGGTTCTTCTCGTCGTCGAAGAGCGTTTCGGCCAGCGTCTTGGCAAGCTCGGTCTTGCCGACGCCCGTCGGGCCAAGGAAGAGGAACGAGCCGATCGGGCGGTTCGGATCCTGAATGCCGGCGCGGCTGCGCTGGATGGCCTCGGAGACGACGCGGACGGCCTCGTCCTGCCCGATGACGCGCTTGTGGAGCGTATCTTCGAGATGGAGCAGCTTCTCGCGCTCGCCCTCCATCAGGCGGGAGACGGGAATGCCGGTCCAGCGCTCGATGATCTTCGCAACTTCTTCTTCCGTGACCTTATCACGAAGCAGGCTCGAATCCTTGGCCTGTGCGGCGATCTGTTCCTCGGCCTCAAGCTGCTTCTTGGCCTCGGGCAGATCGCTGTATTTCAGCTTAGCCGCCTTCTCAAAGTCGTAGCTCTGCTCGGCGGATTCAATGTCACGGTTAATCTGCTCGATCTTCTCGCGGAGCTGCTGCACACGGCCGATGGCGTTCTTTTCATTCTCCCACTTTGCCTTCATCGCGTTGAACGTCTCGCGGTTTTCGGCCAGCTCCTTCTGGAGCTCGGCGAGCCGGGCCTTGCTCAGCTCGTCGTCCTCGTTCTTGAGGGCGGCCTCCTCGATCTGCATCTGGATGATCTTGCGGTTGATGACGTCCAGCTCCGTCGGCATGGAGTCCATCTCCGTGCGGATCATGGCGCAGGCCTCGTCAATGAGGTCGATGGCCTTATCCGGCAGGAAACGGTCGGTAATATAACGGTTGGAGAGTGTCGCGGCGGCGATGATAGCCGGGTCGGTGATTTTGACGCCGTGGAAGACCTCGTAGCGGGACTCCAAACCACGCAGGATTGCAATGGTATCCTCCACGGTCGGCTCCTGCACCAATACAGTCTGGAACCGGCGTTCGAGGGCCGGATCCTTTTCGATATACTGGCGGTATTCATCGAGCGTGGTCGCGCCGATGCAGTGCAGCTCACCGCGGGCGAGCATCGGCTTGAGCAGATTACCGGCATCCATCGAACCCTCGGTCTTGCCCGCGCCGACAATCGTATGCAGCTCATCAATAAACAGAATGATCTTGCCCTCGGATTTTTTTACCTCGGCGAGGACAGCCTTCAGCCGCTCTTCAAATTCGCCGCGGTATTTTGCGCCCGCGATCAGCGCGCCCATGTCGAGCGAGAAAATGGTCTTGTCCTGCAGCGCCTTCGGGACTTCATTGGCAACGATGCGCTGCGCCAGACCTTCGACGATGGCCGTCTTGCCGACGCCCGGCTCGCCGATGAGAACGGGGTTGTTCTTCGTCTTGCGGGAGAGAATGCGGATCACGTTTCGGATCTCGTCGTCACGGCCGATGACCGGATCCATCTTCTGCTCGCGGGCACGCTTGACAAGGTCTGTGCCGTATTTTTCAAGGGCCTCATAGGTGTCCTCCGGCGTGTCGTTCGTCACGCGCTGATTGCCGCGGATGCTCTGCAGGGTCTGCAGCACGGCCTCTCTTTTAATATTGTAGGTGCGAAGCAGATTCTTCAGCGTGCTGTCCGCGCAGTCGATCAGGGCAAGCAGAAGGTGCTCGACGGAGACAAAGTCGTCCTTCATCCCCTTGGCGATCTCCTCAGCCTTTGTCAGCGCCTCATCGACCTGCCGCGAGACGTAAATCTTATCCGCCTCCCGGCCGGAGCCAGTCACGCGCGGGAGCTTGCGCACCTCCGCAGTGACGGCGGCATGGAAGCTCTCGACGGAAATGCCCATCTTTTTCAGAAGCTGCGGCACAAGGCCGCCTTCCTGCTGCAAAAGGGCGGAGAGCAGATGCACCTGCTCAATCTGCTGGTTCTGATTCTGAATGGTCAGCTGCTGGGCCGCCTGAATGGCCTGCAGCGATTTCTGCGTATAGTTCTGTGCGTTCATACTCGTCAACTCCTCGTTTTAGCACTCTCTGCCTTCGAGTGCTAATTCATTTTGATTACAATATAGCCTCACCCTTCTCGTTTGTCAAGGGCCGTCCGTGACTTTTTTGTAAATTATTTGTAGACATAATATTTCCGAATTTCATACATATTTAATATTTCCCCTCTAAGATTTTTAAAAACCGCTTGCTATGATAATCATGCAAGAAGCGATATACACTTTTTCATTTTCCCCTCATATATATTTTGTGAAAAGAAGGCCGTGAGCAAGCTGGTCACTTGCCCACGGTTTTCTTTTTCTCCGCGTCCGGGCCTTTGGAAGAAAAGATTTGTGGATTTCATACTTATTTCATATCTTCCCTCTAAGATTTTTAAAAACCGCTTGCTATGATGATACTGCAAGAAGCGATAAACACTTTTTCATTTTCCCCTCATACAATAAAAGAACTCCCACGGGCAAGCCGGTCACTTGTCCGTGGGATTCTTTTTGCCAAAAAACATCTATACTTCTTCGACGTGATGTGTTATAATAATGCCAATTTTTCAATGCAAATCGATGGATTGAAGAATCTCAGGAGCATGACTCTGGCATAATAAAATTGATCCGAAGAAGGTATTCAAATGAAGTTCTCTGAAAAAGTGCTTCGCTGCCAACAGTCACCCATGCGTAAATTCCATCCCTATGCGGTCGCAGCGGCGGCAGCAGGCAAGAAGATCTATCATCTGAATATCGGCCAGCCGGATATTCAGACGCCGAAGCAGCTCTTCGACGCAGTTCGCAATTTCCACGAGCCGACGCTCGCCTACGCGCCCTCTCCCGGTATTCCCGCCCTGATCGACGCCATCCGGGGCTATTATGCCCGCATCGGCGTGACGCTGGACGCAGGAGATATCCTCATCACGGCCGGCGGCAGCGAGGCGCTGCAGATCGCGTGCAACTGCATTTTAGACAGCGGCGACGAGATCATCGTTCCGGAGCCGTTTTATCCCAACTACCATACCTTTATCACCACGGCCGGCGCCAGCATCCATCCGCTGCATACCCGCCCGGAGGAGGGCTATTTCTTTGCTGACCGGGCAAAGCTCGAAGACTGTATCACGCCGAACACCCGCGCCATCATGATCACCAATCCCGGCAACCCGACCGGAACCTGCCTCACGCGCGAGGAGATGAAAATGATTCTCGACGTGGCCGTCGAGCATGACCTCTATCTCATCGCCGACGAGGTCTACCGCGAGTTTGCCTATGAGACGGGCGAGCTGCTCTCGTTCCTGCAATTTGGCTATGGACAGGAAAACCTGATTCTGATCGACTCGGTTTCCAAGCGGTTTTCTTCCTGCGGCGCGCGGATCGGCTGCCTGATCAGCCGCAATCCGGACTTCATCGCAAACGCCCTGAAATACTGCCAGGCACGCCTCTCGGTCGCCACACTCGACCAGGTTGCCGCCGCCGCGCTCTACACCGTCGAGCCGGATTACTTCACCGCCGTGCGCGAAGAATACAAGCGCCGCCGCGACACCGTCGTGCGCAAGCTGCATGAGATTCCCGGCGTCGTCTGCGAGTGTCCGAAGGGTGCTTTCTATCTGATGGCGGCGCTGCCCATCGACGACGCGGAGCGGTTCCAGCAATGGCTGCTGGAAGACTTCGACGACCACGGCGACACCGTTATGTTCGCTGCCGGCGGCCCGTTCTACGCCACGCCCGGCAAGGGGGCAAACGAGATTCGCATCGCCTACGTCCTCAAACAGGAGGATCTCGAGCGCGCCATGGATCTGCTGGCCCTTGGGATTCAGAAATATAACGAGACGCACCAGTAAACAAAAGGGCCGCCGCCTCGTCAGAAGAAGTCTACTGCATTGCGCTTCCGCCGGGGCGGCGAAAGCTCCATATTCGCAGTCTCCTTCTTCCTCTCCGAAAGGCAACCGCTTTGCTGGGTTGCCTTACGGTTTTGTAGGGGCCGACGACGCTGTCGGCCCGAAAGCCTACAATAGACGTGTCATTGCGAACCAGTCCTCAGACTGGCTCAGAATGACGCTTCTATTTTAGGGCCGCTGCGGCGGGATTTCGGCCACGAGCGAAAGTACGGTCAAACATCAGGAGGAACGCAGCATGGAAAAACACCGCATCTGCATCATCTACACCGGCGGCACCATTGGCATGATTCCGAGCGAACGCGGCTATGTGCCGAGCAGCGGCGCGTTTTTGCGTCTGCTGCGCGCCATCCCCGACCTCTACTGGGACGACATGCCGGACTGGGATGTCGTGGAATTTGATCCCCTGTTGGACTCCTCCGACATCACCGTGCGCGAATGGAACCAGCTTGGGCGCGTCATCGCCGAGCGCTATGACCGGTATGACGGCTTCGTCGTGCTGCACGGGACGGACACGATGGCCTATTCCGCCTCCGCACTGGCTTTTATGCTGGAAGGGCTCTCCAAGCCGGTCATCTTCACCGGCTCGCAGATCCCGCTCGGCCAGATCCGCACCGACGGGCGCGACAACATCATCAATTCCATGCTCATCGCCGCCTCCGGCCAGGTGCATGAGGTCTGCATCTACTTCAACGGCCTTCTGCTGCGCGGCTGCCGGAGCGTGAAGCGCTCTTCCGACCAGTTTGAGGCCTTCGCCGCCCCGAACGACGCACCTCTGGCCCATGCGGGGATCCAGATCCGCTACCATCGCGGCGCGCTGCGCCCGGCGGAGGACGGGCCGTTCCATCTTCAGCCGCTGCGGGAGCTCCCCGTCGGCGTTGTCAAGATCTTCCCCGGCATTCAGTTTGCCCATTTTGCCTCGCTGATGACGGAAAAGCTGCGCGGGGTGGTGCTGGAAACATTCGGCGCGGGCAACATCCCCGGCGCGGCGCAGGACGCGCTGCTCCCGATCATCGAACGCGCCTGGCAAAACGGCACGATCATCGTTGTCTGTTCTCAGTGTTCGCAGGGCTCGGTCAACCTCGGGGCTTACGCTTCAAGTGCCGCACTGCATGCCGTCGGGGCCGTCAACGGCCGCGACATGACAACCGAGGCCGCCTTTGCCAAGCTCTACTACCTGCTCAGCCGTTCCGACGACGCAGGCTGGATCAAGGCCCAGTTAGGCCGCAACCTGCGCGGCGAGCTGAGCGAATGAGGAATCTTCCATGCTGATCACCGTTACCGATCTCTCCGCGCCCGGGCTGGATGTCTTCGCCCGCCTCACCGAGGCGCAGCTGCGCAATCGGCTCGAGCCGGAAAAGGGCGTCTTCATCGCCGAAAGCCCCAAGGTCATCACCACCGCCGTAGAAAACGGCTACCTCCCCACCGCATTTTTGATGGAGCGGCGCCATTCCGAAGGCGACGCCGCCCCCCTGCTTGCCCGCTTCCCGGACGTCCCGGCCTACACGGCCCCGCGCGAGCTGCTCTCGCAGCTCACGGGCTACACGCTCACGCGCGGCGTACTCTGCGCGATGCGCCGGCCGGCGCTTCCCAGCGTGGAGGCCATCTGCACCAACGCCCGGCGCATCGCCGTGCTGGAAGGCATCGCTGATTCCACAAATGTCGGCGCGCTCTTTCGCTCCGCTGCCGCCCTCGGTGTGGATGCCATTCTGGTGACGCCGACGTGCTGCGACCCCCTCTGCCGCCGCGCGGTTCGCGTCAGCATGGGGACGGTGTTTCAAGTGCCCTGGACGTACATCGGCGACGCGCCGGGCGATTGGCCGGACCGTGGAATCGCCCGGCTGCAGGCGCTCGGCTTCCGCACAGCGGCTATGGCTCTGACGAATCATGCCGTCTCCATTGAAGATCCGGCGCTCATGGCCGAGCCAAAGCTCGCCATCGTCCTCGGCACCGAGGGCGACGGTCTGGCCCATACAACCATCGCCGCCTGCGACTATACGGTCAAGATCCCAATGTCACACAAGGTGGACTCGCTGAATGTGGCCGCCGCCGGCGCGCTCGCCTTCTGGCAGCTCCGTGCCCGGTGACGAATGGAAACGCGACGGCAAAAAAGCCTCTTGCAAAACAGAACATGCGTGCTATAATGTGGGCAGAACCGGAGTTTAGTTACTCTAACTGAAAGGGGCTGTTTTCATGATCGAAACCAAACTGAAGATCGATGGCATGATGTGCGGCATGTGCGAGAGCCATATCAACGACGCTGTCCGCCGTGCTTTTTCCGTCAAGAAGGTGACGTCCTCACACAGCAAGGGAGAAACCGTCATCCTCTCCGAAGAGCCGCTGGACGAGGAGGCCCTGCGCGCGGCGATCAAGGCCACCGGCTATGATCTCGTCTCGTTCACTTCCGCGCCCTACGAAAAGCACGGTCTGTTCGGCCACAAAAAATAAGCTGCACGCAAAGACCCCGCCGGGAGACCGTCCCCGGCGGGGTCTTTCAGTTTTCCATCTGCCGGCCGAGGAAGCCGGCGACGGTCTGCACCAGCTTTTGCTCTGCCTCCGCCAGCGGGGCATCCTGTTCTTCCAAAAGCAGCATCACGCAGCCCATCAGGTCGCCCTCCGTCAGGATCGGCGCGGCCACCCCGAGGCGGTAGCGCGACTCTTCGCAGGCACGGATGCCGGGCTGTCCGGCCTCAAAGCGGTAAGTGCGGCGCGACTCCATCAGCTGCTCCAGCTCGGCCGAGGCGCGCTTGTCCACAAGCTCCCGCCGCGGCGCCCCAGCTGCAGCGATAATCGTATCCCGGTCACAAACCGCAGCAATGTGTCCCGTGTTCTTCCCCATCGACTCGCAGATCTGCCCGGCAAACTCGGTCAGATCCCCCATGGGGGAATACTTTTTAAAAATCACCTCGCCGTCCTTCTCCGTATAAATCTCCAGCGGGTCGCCCTCGCGGATTCGCAGGGTTCGGCGGATCTCCTTGGGAATGACGACCCGGCCAAGGTCATCGATGCGGCGAACAATGCCTGTTGCCTTCATACTTCGCTCCTCCAATGCTCTATCATTCTGCCCTTCGTTTGGCGATATCTCTATTGTTTGCAAGCAGAGGAGAAATATACAGCCGCGGCGCCGGGCGTTTGCTTTGCCCGGCGCTGCGGCTTCTTTTTCATTCAAAATTCAGTTTTTTATTCAAATTTTCCCGATCTCCGTGATCAGCGCGTCCGCTTCCGCCTGCGTGGTGGCCCAGCTGGTGCAAAACCGTGCGATCTGAAGGCCGTCCGGCGTCCTGCCGCTGTCTTCAAACGTAAAATTTGCCCCCAGCCGCGCCGCCTGGTCGTCCGTCAGGCAGACAAACTGCTGATTGGTCGGGCTGCTGCCATGCAGCGGAATGCCGCGCGCACGGAAGGCCTGCTTGATGCGCATCGCCTGCCGGTCGGCCTCTGCGGTGATGCGGAAATAAAGTCCATCCTCCAAAAGCGCACAAAACTGCGCCCCAAGCAGCCAGCCCTTGGCCAGCACTGCACCGTTCTGCTTCATATATGCCTTAAAGCGCGGCTTCAGCGCCTCCGCCGTGATGACCACGGCCTCGCCGAACATCGCGCCGCACTTCGTCCCGCCAAAATAAAATACGTCCGCCAACGCCGCGAGCGCCTCTGCCGTCACATCGTTTTCCGCCGCGCCGAGCCCGTAGCCCAGCCGCGCGCCGTCGACAAACAGATACATCCCATACTTCCGGCAGACCGCATGGATCTCCCGCAGCTCGGCGAGGGAATAGAGCGTCCCGGTCTCCGTCGGGAAGGAGAGATAGACCAGCCTCGGCGCCGTCCAGTATTCCGGCTCGCCGCCTTCATAATAGGCCGCGGCACACTCCTGAATCTGTGCCGCGCTGATTTTTCCGTCCCGCTCCGGCAGGGCCAGGATTTTGTGCCCAATGTGCTCGACCGATGCGGCCTCATGGCACTGGATGTGTCCGGTCTCCGCGCAGATCACGCTCTCCACCGGCGATAGCGCCGCCGCGCAGACGACGAAATTCGCCTGCGTCGCCCCCGGAAAAAACCAGACCGCTGCCTCCGGCTGCCCCGTCAGCGTCCGGATACAGGCCTCCGCCCGCGCGCACCACTCGTCCGTGCCATACCCGCTGTAACTTTGCGAAGAAGCCTCCTGCAAAACCTCCAGCACATGCGGATGCGCCGTGCGGTTATAATCGTTGTTGAATCGGATCATTGTCCTCTCCTCCTTTTGTTCCATCATATCAAACCGCATCCGGATTTACAAGGCCGCGCTTGACAAATTCCGCCCCGGCGGCGTAAGATAAAGCTGGTCTGCTCCAATTGCAGAAATATGAATGATCGGCAGGGTCAGTAATGCTTCGAACCTATGCGCTCACCCGCGGCACCGGCACGCCGCTTTATGAACAGCTCTATCGCGCCATCCGGCAGGACATCCTCACGGGCCAGCTCCCCGGCGGGACGAAGCTCCCTTCCAAGCGGGCGCTGGCTGAGCATCTCAGCATCAGCAAAATCACCGTGGAGACCGCCTATGCTCAGCTCCTGGCCGAGGGCTATCTCACCGCGCGGGAGCGCTCGGGATATTACGTCGAGCAGCTTGCCGCCGTCCCGCCCGCTGCGCCGCAGCCCGCTCCGTCCCGTGCCGCGCCGGAGCCCCTGCCTCCCACGTCCCGGTCAGTGGAGCTGTTTCCGTTTTCCGTCTGGGCCAGGCTGATGCGCAGCGTCATTCTGGACGAGGGCGCGGCGCTTCTTTGCCCTACCCCTGGGGCAGGTTTGCTTTCGCTGCGGCAGGCAATCTGTGAGGATCTGCTCCGCCGGCGCGGCATGCACGTCGAACCGCAACAGGTCTATCTCGGCGCCGGCACGGAATATTTTTATCACCTTCTTCTGGAGTTTTTCGGTCGGGAGCGCGTATATGCGCTGGAAACGCTCGGTCATCGGAAAATCGCCCGGATCTGCGCCGCTTCCGGCGTCCGTTATGTCCCCATCGGCATGGATGATGACGGTATTCTCCCTGCACTTCTCGACGGCAGCGGCGCGGAGATACTGCATCTGTCCCCTTCGCACCACTATCCAACCGGCATCGTCACCCCCATTGCCCGCCGCCAGGCCATCCTGCGCTGGCTGACCGGGCGCGGCGACCGCTATCTGATCGAGGACGATTACGACTCCGAATTCCGCTTCTCCGGCCGGCCCATTCCGCCGATGCAGACCATGGACTTCGCCGGGCGCGTCATCTATATGAACACCTTTTCCAAGACCATCGCGCCCGCGCTGCGTATCAGCTATATGATCCTTCCGCCGCGCCTTCTCGACGCCTGGGAGGAGAAAATGGGCTTTTACAGCTGCACCGTTCCCGCCTTTGAACAGCTGACGCTCACCCGCTTTCTCTCCGGCGGTTATTTTGAGCGCCATTTGAGCCGCATGCGGCACTATTACCGCGCCCAGCTCAGCGCGCTGCTGGCCGTGCTGGCCGAAGAACCCTATCGCCGCGTCTGCACCGTCCTGCGCGCCGACGCTGGGCTTCATTTTGTCCTCCAATTCCACACGCCGCGTTCTGACGACGACCTGCAAGCCCTCCTGCGTACTGTGGGGCTCCATACACCCCCGCTCTCCTCCTTCTATATCCGCCGCCCGGATCCGGCGTCGCGCGGCCGCGTTGTGGTCAACTATGCCGATCTCCCGCCCGAGCAGTTCCGCGCCGCGCTGGACGCCATCCTCCCCGCACTCTGAGTGCAAAAAAGCTCCCTTTCGGGAGCTTTTTGCGGAAGTTATCTTTTTGGAGATTCCGAATTCAAACAAAATCCGGAAATCTGCTTGCTAAGGCGCGCATTTTTTCTCAAGCCAGCTTTTGATGCAGATAGGTTTTTACCTCAGAGGGCTTGATCCCGAGCACGAAGCCGAACTCGCCGTAAAGCATTTCCTCCGCCATTTTCCAGTTCCGCAGCTCTGTTGCGCTGATGCTGCGGCGCGCAGCGGCGAGCTGCTTTTGCTTTTGATAGAGCGATTTGCACAGCCGAAGCAGCCGCTCGCAGTCATGACCAGCCAGAATGCCGCGGTAATATTCCCCGGCGGAGCGGCTGTCTGCGGGAATATCTGGAAGCACGTCCAGCTCGGAAAGACGTGGGAGCAGTGCCTCCAGTTTTTGCCTGGAAATGACTGGCCGCATCACCGCCCGACCGTCCACCGGCGTATATATGGTGCCGCCGTGATAATAAGGCGTCAGGCGATAATAGTCCCGGTTTTTATCCAATCCTGCCACTCTCAGCCGCCCGACTTCTTCGACCCGGCAGACGCCCTCTACGCCGTAAATGATATGTTCGCCGACCGAAAACATAACTTTCCTCCCATTCTCTCTGTAAAAACGCAACTTCTTCTAGGTTTATTATAACAGATTTTTTGCCGCCGTGTAAGAGAAAAGTTTCGAATTTTTTTGTAGAATTCTCACAAAAACTGCCCGGTCGGTCGACCCGGCAAATCAGTTTTTGCGGTTTCAATTTTTTCTCTTGACAAGCGTCGCAGTCTGTGGTATATTGAATAAGCTCATTTGAGAGATATCGCGGGATAGAGCAGTTCGGTAGCTCGTCGGGCTCATAACCCGGAGGTCGGGGGTTCAAATCCCTCTCCCGCAACCATAAAAAGCCTTGAAGCCAATGGTTTCAAGGCTTTTCTTTGTCCAAAAGCTCTCCCGGTATATTTTAGATATTCCACGCATCCACTCATCTCACGCTTCGGTAGGTGTAGGGCGACAGGGAGCATTCTTTCATGAACAGGCGATAGAACGAGGAATAGTTATTGAAGCCACACTGCAGGGCGATGGCGGCAAGCGGGTCGTCGGTGCTGGTCAGCAGCTTGCATGCGTACTGGATCCGGATCTTGTTCAGATACTGCTTGAACGACTGGCCGGTCAGGTTTTTGAAGGCACGGTAATAGCTCGACTGCGACATACAGGCGATCTTGGCCGCGTGAACGGCGTTGATATCCTCGGAGAAATGGGTGTTGATATAATCCAGCGAGGCCATCAGCTTGTCAAAATACTCATAATCCTGCACCGGCGCGACGGAAAAGCGCATCAGGATTACGAGGATCATCGCCAGCGTGGACTGCACGATGGTCTGGTAGTTGGAATTGGTCTCGCAGAATTCCCGGTACGTCAGCTGCATCAGCTGATCCATCAGCACGGCATCCTGCGTCCGCAGGCGGATGCGCCCGTTCAGGTCAGAAAACTGCAGATTGGACGTAAAGCGCTGGAATTCCGGCTGCGACGTGATCGACGGCGGAATGAAGCTGCTGCGGAAGGAGAAGGAAATAAACGCCGTGTTCGGCCCCATCTCGATCCGGTGCGGGGTATAGGGCGAATTGATGAAGCAGTCGCCCCGTGCAAGCTTCAGATGCCGGTCGCCGACGTGATGAAAGATATAGCCCTGCCGGATGTAATAGATCTGGTAATAATCGTGATAGTGGATCTGCTCGGAGATCGGGATGGAGCTGGAGGAGCTGACCGAAAAGTCCAGCCCGCGCGCACTGCTTTTCAGAGGGTAATATGGGATGTTTTCCTGCATGGGAACAGCCGCTCCTTTCCCGTCGGTTTCCGACATTTGTATTGTAGCACAAAACCGTGAAAAACGCGACCCTGAATTATGACGGATTTTGCAATCAAAATAAAGCAATCGGCAATGTAAAATCTACACAAACATTGATACAATAGTAAAAAAATGAATGGGTGAGCGCAGAAAGGGAACGGGATAAATTGAAGTTTGACGTTGTTGCTGAAGCTGAAAAAAAGAAAGATTTGCTGATAGAAACAGCAGACTATATCTGGGATCACCCGGAGCTCGGCTTCAAGGAATTTCAGTGCGCACAGAAGCTGCAGGAGGTCCTGCGAGCAGAAGGGTTTCAGCTCGAGACCGGACTTGGGCATATCACGACCGCCTTTTCCGGGCGTTTCGGCAGCGGCCGGCCGGTCATCGGTATTCTGGGCGAATTCGACGCACTGATGAATCTAAGCCAGAAGGCGGGCGTGACGCATCAGGAATCCGCCGGCGGCCTCTATGGTCACGGCTGTGGGCATAACCTGCTCGGCGTCGGTTCTCTCGGAGCGGCGCTTGCCGTCAAGGCCTATCTGGAAACGACCGGTGCATCTGGCACGGTGATCTATTTCGGCTGCCCGGCGGAGGAAAACGGCTCCGCCAAGGCATTTCTGGCTCGCGATGGCGTGTTCGACGCACTGGACGCGGCGCTCAGCTGGCACCCGGCCGACACGACCGGCGTGCGCAATCTGACCACGCTTGCCAACTGCAAGGTGCTCTACCGCTTTGACGGCGTCGCGGCCCACGCGTCGATCCAGCCCCATCTGGGGCGCAGTGCGCTCGACGCGGTGGAGCTGATGGCCGACCCGGCACTGCTGGAACAGGCCCGGCAGGAGCACAGAAAACGGATCGGAAAGGGCTATATCTGCCCCATCCCCCCAGACGTCCGCCCCGGAACCATCCCGCACGGCCCCCAGTCAACACATACCTCTGTTTTTTCCATTCATTTGCTTCAACTGCAGCAGCCTTCCCATACCAATCGGCAGTGGGCTGCCAACCAGCAGCTTACACAATGAGAACACGGACGCTGTGATCAAAAAACTCTATCTGCTCCCCAGCTTGCTTTTGTATCTCGTACTGTGGAAAGGAGCATATTTATGTACAGATTTCAACTGCCGGAGGATTTTCTGATCGGGACTGCGAATTCGGCGTTTCAGTCGGAGGGGGCGTGGGACCGGGACGGCAAGTCCGAAAGCATCATGGATCACTTCGCCCGGAAATACGCTGGGAAGCTCTCGCCCGCCGAGCAGAGAAAGCTGGATGCCGGCCGGTCCCCGGATCAGGTCCGGCCCAATTCTCTGGAAATGCCGGACCGCGGCTGTTTTTTCTACGACAACTACGAAGCCTATATCGAGGACATGCAGAAAACGGGGCAGAATACCTACCGGATGTCCCTGTCCTGGCCGCGGATCCTCCCGGACGGCGTGGGCGCGGTCAACCAGCTGGCCATCGATCATTATAACCGCGTGATCGACAAGCTGCTGTCCTGCGGCATCACGCCCTTCGTCGATCTGTATCACTGGGATCTGCCCATGTGCCTGTTTGAGCAGGGCGGGTTCCTGAACCCGGAATTCCCCGCGTGGTTCGAGAATTACGCAAGGGTCTGCTTTACCGCGTTCGGCGACCGGGTCAAGCTCTGGAGCACGTTCAATGAAACGCAGATCTCGCTGAACGGCGGGTTTGACTCCGGCGGCTTTCCGCCCTTCCGGCAGAACAAGCGCGAGGCACTGCTGGGCGGCCATCATGTGCTGCTGGCGCATTTCCGCGCAGTGCGGCTGTACCGGTCGATGCAGCTGGGCGGAAAGATCGGCGCGGTAAACTGCCTGACTGCGATCACCCCGGCCCGCATCTGCGCCGAAGACGTCAAAGCCGTTGATATCCAGTGGGAGCACACCTTCGGCTGGTGGACACAGCCGATGCTCGAGGGCCGCTATCCCCAATCTCTCATCGACGAGCTGCCCTTCATCCGGGACAATCT
This sequence comes from uncultured Eubacteriales bacterium, assembly GCA_900555665.1. GTDB lineage: Bacteria > Bacillota > Clostridia > Oscillospirales > Oscillospiraceae > CAG-170. The sequence continues at coordinate 14,150 of USLX01000040.1, forward strand.
GCCCGCGCACTATCAGGAGGATCTCGACCGGTGGTTCGCGCCGATGGATTTCATCGGAGTAAACTATTATATTGCGACCCGCACGCAGTTCTGCGAGACGATGCCGCTGCATTCAAGGCCGGTCCAGTCGTTTTATTCCGCGCCGGGCCAGCGGTTCGCGCCTTATCCTGCGGGTCTTTTTGACGCAGTCATGTCTATCGCGGAGCGGTATCCGGGCGTTGAAATTTATATTACGGAAAACGGCTGCGCGCTGCAGAACCGGCACGACGCGGGAACAGAGTGCGACGACCCGGAGCGCATCACATACCTGCGCGAGCATCTCCGGATGGTCTGCCGCTGCCTCCAGGCGGGCGCGAAGCTGAAAGGATATTATTACTGGAACGACGCGGATTCCTACGAGGAGCTGGACGGCTACAACCTGCGCTTCGGCCTGACCTGGGTCGATCATGAAACAGGGGAGCGGCGTTGGAAAAACAGCCGGTATTATTTCAGCCAGATCTGCCGGAACCGCATGGTCGACTGACCTGCGTTCCGTACGAAAAAGTTTTGTGAAAAGGCCGAAAGGAGCGATCACGACATGACGGACAATCCGATCCTCTGGGTACTTCTGGCGATCGGCGCCATTTTGCTGTTTGTCCTGCTTCTGGCGGGGATCACGAGCCTGCTGACAGCGTTTTTCGGCAAGCGGTATGCGCTCCGGCTGGACAGAACGTATTGCGGCCGCATGTCCGCCCTTCTTCCGGGTGAGGACTGCGGCGCATGCGGCTATAGCCAGTGCAGCGAGTATGCGGAGGCCGCTTTGTACATGGATGCGGACGCCGACCGGTGTCCAAAAATGACCGCTCCCGTCCGGCAGCAGTTTGGCGCCTGCAGGCAGGAATTTCAGCAGCTGCGCGAGGACCCGACACCAGTCCGGAAAAAGCGAAGTCCCATCAAGCGGAAATTCAGGCTCTGACGTACGTTTGACGATCCCCTGCATTCCGATAGAAATTGAGAGGTTTTTATGCAGTATTCTACCCGTTTACCCGCGACGCCGCTGATCACGCACGACCCCTATTTCTCCATCTGGGCCCCCGGAGACACGCCCACGGCCGAAGACACCGTCCACTGGTCCGGGATCCGGAAGATCCTACGCGGCAGCATTCTGGTCGACGGCGTTGAGCGCGGGTTTCTCAGCCGCGGTCTGCGCCAGGCGATGCGCTGCGTGGATACCCGCGTGACGCCTCTGTCCACGGAGTACATTCTGGAGGACCTTGGAGTCCGGCTTTCCGTGAAATTTACCTCGCCGCTGCTGCTGGACGATTTGGACGTGCTCTCCACGCCCATCAGCTATATTGACGTCGACGTGTCCTTTATCGACGGGCGCAGCCACGAGGTCGAGGTCGCCCTCACCGCGGATGCGGGCCTGTGCCACAGCGGTGAGGAGCAGCCCGAGATGCGGCAGGACTTTTTCAGCGCCGACGGGCTGAACTACGCCTACATGGGCCAGGTCCGGCAAGCGCCGCTCGCCGGAAGCGGCGACCGGCTGACCTGCAACTGGGGCTATCTGTTCCTGGCTTCGGAGGAAACGCTGGAAAACCGGCCGGTCATGGCCGCCGTTTCTCTGGTATGCGTCAAGCGCGCCGACAGCCCGTTCCGCTTTACCCTGCTGATCGGCTACGACGACATTGCTTCCATCAACTATTTCGGCCGGATGCTCCCCGCCTACTACGCAAGAAACGGGAAGACGATCACGCAGGCGCTTGCGGAGTTTTATCGCCGGCACGACGAGCTGCTTGACCGCTGCGCCGCATTTGACCGGCAGCTGCTGGACGAAGCCCGCGCAAAGGGCGGCGAGGACTATGCTCTGCTCGTGACGGCTTCTTACCGGCAGACCATCGCCGGGCATAAGCTCGTGGCGGATACAAACGGCGAGCTGCTGTTCATCTCCAAAGAAAATGATTCCAACGGCTGCGCGGCCACCACGGATATCAGCTATCCTTCCGTGCCGCTGTTTCTGCTATACGCGCCGGAGCTGGTGTGCGCCATGCTCCGCCCGATCTTCAAGGTCGCGAGACTGCCGATCTGGACCTATGATTTTGCGCCCCACGACGCGGGCCGCTATCCGATCCTGAACGGGCAGATCTATGCCGCACGCCACCGCTCACAGCATGAGGGCTACGGCATCACGCATCCGCCGTATTATCTCTATCCCGCCACCGTGGATGCCTATCGCGCCGAGCGGCAGATGCCGGTCGAAGAGAGCGCGAACGCCATTCTGATGGCCGCCGCCGCGGGCTATGCCGACGGTGACTGGCGGATTGCGAAGGACAATCTGGATCTGCTGCAGCTCTGGTGCAGCTATTTGCTGACTCACGGCGAGGATCCCGGCAACCAGATGTGCACCGACGATTTTGCCGGTCATCTGGCCAGAAACGTCAATCTGTCAGCCAAGGCGGTGATGGGCATTGCGGCCTTCGGCATGATCCTGGACGCACTGGGCCGGGGCGCCGAGGCCAAGATCTACCGCGACGAAGCCAAACGGCGGGCAAACAGCTGGCTGGAACGGGCAGCCGTGGGCGATCACACAGCCCTGACCTTCGACGGACAGGGGTGGAGCCTCAAATACAATCTGGTCTGGGACAAGCTCTTCGGGCTGGATCTGCTGCCGGACAGCTTCTATTCGCAGGAAACAAAGAGCTATCTGGCGCGCAGCAACACCTATGGCATCCCCCTCGATTCCAGAAGCGTACTGACAAAGTCCGACTGGCTCCTGTGGTGCGCCGCCATGGCGGACGCGGACGATTTTGCCGCGTTTTTGCACCCGGTCGCCCGTTACGTGCGGGAGACGCCCAGCCGGGTCCCATTCAGCGATTTTTATCACTCGGAGGACGGCGTTTCTGCGCGCTTTATCGCGCGTACCGTGCAGGGCGGGCTTTATATGCCGCTGCTGATGGACCGGTGGAAAAAGCGCCGGGAATCCGCGCAGAAGTAAGTTACAGCCCGCATCTCCGCGCCGGACGCGGTGATGCGGGCCGTGCCGTTTGGCAGCGCTGCCGGACGGCAGATTCAATAGAAAACAGGTGAATAAACATGGATTACGCAAAAGAATCTCTTCGTCTGCATGGCGAATG
>USLX01000041.1 GCA_900555665.1 uncultured Eubacteriales bacterium
GAGATTTTACAGGCGGCGATGGCGCAGCTTTTGCCGGAGCACCGGGCAGTCTTACAGCTGCGGGTCGTGAACGAGATGAGCTATGAGCAGATCGCGGATGTGCTGGACATCCAGATCGGAACGGTGAAGTCGCGCCTGTCACGCGCGCGAAATCAACTGAAAAAAATTCTCGAACGCGGGAACCTTTCGCGCCGCGCGTCGTCTGAATCCATGGAAGGCGAGGTGGCTGCGAAATGAACTGTGACAAGACGCTGGAGCTGCTCAGCGCAGAGCTGGACGGCAGGCTCAGCGAAGCGGAGCACGCGGAATTGCAGGCCCATCTGGACGAATGTGCGGACTGCCGCCGGGTCTATGGGACGCTGCGGGATGTGGACGCGATGCTGCCCGAGACGCAGCTGGAGCCGCCAAAGGCACTGCATGACGCGGTGATGCGCGAGGTTCGCGCGGACGCGGCGAAGCGGCAGCAGAAAAAACGCTGGGTGCCCGTGGCGGTGATCGGCGTGGCGGCGGCTGCGGCGTTCGTGCTGGGTTCCTTCGGCCTGATCGAGATGCCGGGCTTCTCCGACCGGAATCAGAGCAGCGCGTCACTGCACAAGATCGTGGATACGCTCTTTCCGGAGACGCAGTCCGACGAGCACACGTCGGAGGCCGCGGCGCAGTATGCGCGGGACAACGCCTGTGCGGTGCTTGCGATCTGGGACTGTGCGTCGCTCCCGGAGCTGGCGGACAGCAATGGAAGGCTGAGCGACGGCGGATGGGTCTATCCGGTCGACGCGGAGACGCTGGAGACGCTGCTGGAACGATATCGGGACGTCTATCCGATGGAATCCTATGCGCCGGACGGCGCGGCGAAGACCGCTGCGATCGTGCTCTACGAACAATAAATATAGGGAAACGCCCCGGTTCTATTCAGAACCGGGGCGTTTTGCGCGCAAAGATTTGGCGTATGGCGGGCGACCAATGGTCGCCCCTACGTTTAGAATCGAAGTGCGATAGAATATGTAGGGGTGGGCATGGCCCGCCCGAAAGGCCCCCTCTACGAAGAGGGGGCTTTGCCGCTGCGGCGGGGATGGGCCGATGAAGGCATCGGCCCCTACATGCTGCGGTACAAAATCAAAAAGAGCCGATGCTTTCGCAGCGGCTCTTGTTTCCTGATTCAATGTCCAAGCAGATAGCTCAGGCCCAGGAGGATATAGAGCGGCCCAAAGCAATAGGCCATAAAGAGCTCTTTATGCGGGACCCGGGTGGTGAAACAGTCGGTGAGCAGGACAATCTCGCAGAAATAGGCCGCCGCACCAAAAAAATACGCGATCCCCTTGAGCAGCCCCTCCGCCGGGGCATGCAGCAGCGACGCGAGGAAGAGCACCAGCGCCGCGCCCACCGCAAGATTGCGGATGAGCAGCACCGCGTGCTCCAGCTTCTGATGGTGGCTGCCAAGCAGAAGATCATGCTCCTCCAGGACCTCCACGAGGTCCTCTTTCCATTCATTTAGTAATTTCGGCATGGCTCCTCCTCAGTCCGTCCAGGGCTTGAGCGGCGTACCGCCGCCCGCCGTACACTTCAGCACCGTGCGCTGCAAAAACGCGCAGTGCGCCGTAAACTCCGTCTCCGTCAGCGTGCCCTCGCTCATCAGCTGTAGCGGGCAATCCGTCTTGCCCGCCTGATAGGAAGGCGCGTCGTAGCCAAACGGTGCAAGCGTCAAACCCTCGCGTTCGTAAAACCGCTGCCGCCGCTGCTTCGCCGCATCAACTGGTTTTTCGATCTCCAAAATCAGCTTCCCCGGCAGCTCCCGGATCTCCCGGAGCACCGCCGCGCCGATTCCGCGCCCACGCAGCTCCGGCAGCACGGCAAGATGCTCCAAAAACAGTTCTCCGCCATGCGCCCAGTAAAACGCAATTGCAATCAGCCCGCCATCTTCCTGCGCCGCGCACATATGGTATTCCACCTGCGCCAGCGCCTGCGCCTGCCACGCTTCGTCACGGCGCTCGTTGGCCGGAAAGGCCGCCTGATACAGCGTCCACGCCGGTGCATAGTGCGGGTGCGCCCGATCGGTGATGCGTTCAAGATTCATCGGTTCCGCTCCTTCAAATAGGTCAAAATTTCCGTGGTATCCTGCAAAACCTGCTCTTTCAGGGCCTGCATGGAGGGAAATTTCCGTTCCTCACGGATCCGGCGATAGAGAGACACCGCAACCCGTCTGCCATAGAGATCGCCGCAGTCGCCCTGGATCCAGGCCTCCAGCACCGGCCGCTCCAGTGCGCCCGCCGTCGGATGGACGCCGATATTCACACTCGCGGGGTAGCACGCCCCCTCCACTTCGGCCTCGGCGGCGTAGACCCCGAAGGCCGGAACGAGCACGCCCTCGGGGAAGGCCAGGTTTGCCGTCGGCATGTCAATCCGGCCGCCGCGTCCATAGCCGCGGCGCACCGTGCCGGAGAGCAGATGCCCGTGGCCAAGATCGCGCGCCGCCTCATCCATGCGTCCTTCGGCAAGGAGTGTGCGGATGTAGGTGGAGCTCACCGTGCGGCCGTCCAGCGTGACGGCCGGAATGATGTCACAGCCGAGGCCGTGGGCTGCGCAGTAATCCCGCAGCCGTTCCGGCGTGCCCTGGCCGCGATAGCCAAAGCGGAAATCATGTCCGCACACAAGGTGGGCCGCGCCGTGCTGGCGGACAAGGAAATCGCCGAGGAATTCCTCCCACGGCATCTCCATCATGGCCCGGTCGAAATGGGCGAAAATGACGTCATCGGTCCCATAGAGGCGGCGCATGAGCAGCGCGCGGTCGTCCATCGAGTTGATGAGCGGCACCGGCGTGCCGGACACCAGCGTGTCCGGATGGCGGTCGAAGCTCATCGCCGCCGCGCGCAGCCCCAGTTTCGTTGCCCGCTCGCGCGTCCGGCGCAGCAGCGCACCGTGGCCCAGGTGGACGCCGTCAAAAAATCCAAGCGCAATCACGCGCGTTCCTGTTTCGTTCATACTTCAAAAAAGCTCTTGACCGTGGTCAAAGTCTGCCCTTTAACCGTGCCGAGGAGCAAAAATTCTCCTGTTTCACTGTAGACGCGGTACGTTCCGTCCGCAAAATGCCAGTCGCGGATGGCCGCCCCGTGCTTCAGCTTCTCTGTCTGTCCCAGCGTGACGATGAGCGGAGGGTGCTGCGCAAAGAGCGCGTCCACCGGCATCAGCAGCTCCGCCGGGTTGTGCTGCTTTGCAAATTCCAGAATCTGTTCCATCGTGACCGCCTGCTCCAGGCGGAAGCTCCCGGCCCGCGTGCGCCGAAGACTGGACATGCAGCCTCCGCAGCCAAGCCGCTGCCCGATGTCGTGGCAGAGCGTGCGGACGTAGGTTCCCTTCGAGCAGTGGACGCGCAGATTCCAGTCAGAATCGTGCCCGTCCTCCACCTGAAGCTCAAATATCGTGATATTCCGCGGCTTCCGCTCCACCTCCTGGCCCTTCCGTGCCAGCTCGTAGAGCTTTTTCCCGCCGATCTTGATGGCGGAATACATCGGCGGGATCTGCAAAATGTCGCCCCGGAAGGCATCCAGCGCCGCGTCCAGCTGCTCGCGCGTGACCGAGACCGGATGGGTTTCCAGCGTCTCGCCGCTCGTGTCCTGCGTATTCGTCACAAGGCCGAGGCGCAGCCCGGCCAGATATTCCTTGCTGTCGCGCTCGGCGAACTCGACGGCCCGCGTCGCCCGCCCCACGAACAGGACGAGCACGCCGGTGGCCATCGGGTCGAGCGTGCCGCTGTGGCCGATGCGCCGCTCATGGAACACGCCGCGCAGCTTCGCCGCCACGTCCTGGCTGGTCCAGCCCGCGGGCTTGTCCACGATCAAAATGCCGTTTGCCATCCTCAGATGATCCCTTTCCGGCGCAGCACGTCCAAAATGGCGCGCTTCGCGCCCTCGATGCCGCCCGCGACCGTCGCGCCCGCCGCTGCGGCATGGCCGCCGCCGCCGAGCTCCTGGCAGAGCTTGCAGGCATCATAGGTTCCGCTTGTGCGCAGCGAGAGCTTGCCCTTGCCGTCTTCGACGTCACGGATCATAATGCCAAGCTCGACGCCCTCGATGGCACGCGGGAAGCCGGAGATGGAGTCGACATCGTCCTCCCCCACGCCCAGCTCGTCAAGCCAGGCCTGCGGCAGCGCGCAAAGCGCTACCTTACCATCCGCGTACAGCTCGACGGAGCCGGTCAGGCGCGACTCCAGCTGCAGCCGCGCGAAGCTCTTCGTACCGAAGAATGTCTTGTTGATCGGATAGATCTGCGCACCCGCGTCGACGCAGGCTGCGGCAATGCGCAGCGTGTCCGCTGTGGTGTTGGAATACTGGAAGCAGCCGGTGTCCGTGGAAACTGCGATGTAGATGGCCTCCGCCATCCGTGCCGTCAAGCCGATGCCGAGCACCTCTGTCAAGCCGAACACGATCTCGCCGCAGGCCGCGCGCTCCGCCTCTACCAGACGGCGCGGCGCGGGGACGCTGCTCCGCGCATGGTGATCGATCACCAGCTCCACGCGCTCTGCCAGCGCTTCCTGCCCAATGGGCAGCAAATCCGGCGCAGCCACGTCGACGGAGACAACCGTCGCCCCGTCCGGCACGCTCTCGCAGACCAGTCCACCCAGCACCGCGGCAAAACGCGGGGTAAACTGCGGATTGCGCAGCAGCCAGGCCGTTTTGCCCAGCGCGCGCAGCGCGAGGCAGAGCGCGGCGGAGCTGCCGATGGTGTCACCGTCCGGGCGGCGGTGCGTCAGGATGCAATAGTTGTCATGTTCGCGCAGAAACGCGGCGGTCTCAGCCCTCGTCATGGCCGTCCTCCGTGCGCTGTTCCTGCTCCTGCAGTTTGGTGAGCAGGTCAAACATGTGCGCGCCATATTTCAGCGAATCGTCCAGCTCGAAGACCAGCTCCGGCGTATAGCGGAGCTGCAGACGGCTCCCCAGCTCGCGCCGGAGCCAGCCGCCCGCGGACTTCAGGCCCTTGACGGCTTCCTTCTGCCGTGCCTCTTCGAGCACGCTGACGTAAATTTTGGAATAGCGCAGATCCGGCGTGGTGTCCACGCGGGTGATGGAGATCATGGTCTGCACGCGCGGATCCTTCAAATTCCGGATCAGCTCGGCCAGCTCCCGCTGGATCTCCTCATTGATGCGCCCAATTCTGTTGGATGCCATAAACAGCCTCCTTTTTATGAAAAATGCCTTTGGCCGATGCCCCATCGGCCCTTTTGTAGGGGCGGACGACCCTACAGAGCGTTCCGCACCGCCAGCGGCGAGAGATATTCTGTCAGAAGAAGGCGCGCGGACGAAGGCGTATCGGGTATACGTCGAGTCCGCAGCAACGAACTTCTGGCAGAAAAGAGCCGGTGCTGGCTTATTCGGGTTTGATCTGCTCCATGACGAAGCACTCGAAGATGTCGCCTTCTTTGATGTCGTTGAACTTCTCAATCGACATGCCGCACTCATAGTTCGCAGCGACTTCCCTGACGGAGTCCTTAAAGCGCTGGAGCGAACCGAGCTTGCCCTCGTGGATGACGACATTGTCGCGCAGCACGCGGACAGAGGCGTCGCGGGTGATCTTGCCGTCCTTGACGTAGCAGCCCGCAATCGTGCCGATGGCGGAGACCTTGTAGGTCTGGCGCACTTCGGCGTGGCCGATGATAACCTCATGGAACTTCGGCGCGAGCATGCCCTTCATGGCGTCGGAAATCTCGTTGATGGCATCGTAGATAACACGGTACATCCGCATGTCGACGTTATCGCGCTTGGCCGCAGCCTGGGCCAGGTCGTTCGGACGGACGTTGAAGCCAATGACGATGGCGTTCGAGGTCGAGGCCAGCAGGATGTCGGACTCGTTGATCGCGCCGACACCGGTGTGGATGACGCGAACGCGGACTTCGTCGTTCGAAATCTTTTCGAGCGACGCCTTCAGCGCCTCGGCAGAGCCCTGCACGTCGGCCTTGATGATGAGGTTCAGCTCCTTCATCTCACCCTCCTGCAGCTTGGAGAACAGGCTCTCGAGCGTAACCTTCTGGTTGAGCTTGTTGGCGTCGTCCTTGATCTTCTGCTTGCGCTGCTCGACGAGCTGACGGGCCATGCGTTCGTCCGCGACGACGTTGAATTCGTCGCCCGGCGCGGGCACCTCAGCAAGACCTGTGATCTCGACCGGGATAGAGGGCCCCGCGTCCTTGACCTGCGCACCCTTGTCGTTCGTCATCACACGCACGCGGCCGACGGCCGTGCCCGCGATGATGAGGTCGCCCTGATGGAGCGTGCCGTTCTGGACGAGGAGCGACGCGATCGGGCCGCGCGCTTTATCCAGCCGCGCCTCGAGGACGCAGCCCTTGCCCGCACGGTTCGGGTTGGCCTTGAGTTCTTCGACCTCAGCGGTCAGGATGACGGTCTCAAGCAGATCGTCGATGCCCATGCCGGTCTTGGCCGAGATCTTGCAGACCTCGGTCTCGCCGCCCCATTCTGCGGGCGTCAGGCCATGCTCGGTGAGCTGGGTGAGGATACGGTCAGGGTTCGCGCCGTGCTTATCCATCTTGTTGACGGCGACGATGATCGGAATCTCCGCGGCCTTCGCATGGTTGATGGCCTCGATGGTCTGCGGCATGATGCCGTCATCCGCGGCCACGACGAGGATGGCAATATCCGTGCACATCGCGCCGCGCGCGCGCATCTCTGTGAACGCAGCATGGCCCGGCGTATCGAGGAACGTGATGGGCTGACCATTGATTTCAGTGGTGTAAGCGCCGATGTGCTGGGTGATGCCACCGGCTTCGCCGGAGGCGACGTGGGCATTTCGGATATAGTCGAGGAGGCTGGTTTTGCCGTGGTCGACGTGGCCCATGACGACCACGACCGGCGGACGGGTGACGAGCTCGTCGGCGGTGTCCTGATGGTCGTCGAAGAGCTTTTCTTCGATGGTGACGACGACCTCTTTTTCGACCTTGCAGCCCATTTCAACGGCAACAAACTCGGCGGTATCGAAGTCGATGGTCTGGTTGACGGTGGCCATGACGCCGTTTTTGATGAGGCACTTCATGACCTCGGCGGCGGTCTTCTTCATGCGGGAGGCGAGCTCGCCAACCGTGATTTCGTCTGGAATTTTGACCACAAGCTGCGCTTTTTTCGCAATTTCGAGCTGCAGGCGGCGCATTTTCTCCTGTTCCTCGGAACGGGACTTTGTGCCGAACTTTCTCGCCTGCTGCTGGCGCTTGTTGTTTTTGCTGTTGATCTTCTGCTTGCCGCCCTTATAATTCTGCACGCGCTCGGAGACGAGGGAGTCGACACGGTCGTCGTAGCGATCGGCGTTGACGGTGACGGCGGAGGTGTCGATCACGCGGCGCTCACGCTTGCGCTCGGGCTCCTTGGGCTTGGCGGGCTGCTGGGACTGTCCGCTCGGCGTGGACACATTCTGCTTCTGGTCACCGGCGTTCGCCTGCGGGCGGGGGGCATTTTGGCCCTGCTGCGGCTGGGGGCGCTGCGGGTGAGAAGCGGGTGCGGATGCGGGTACGGCCGCAGCGGGAGCTGCGGGTGAGAGCGGCTGGGCCGCGGGCGCCGGAGCGGGTGCGGCGGGTTTTACCGCAAAGACCTGCTCGAGCGAATCGATCTGATGATCTTTGGTGATCTGGTCGAAGATGACGTTTAACTGCTCTTCGGTCAGGTTTTGGGAGCTGCTTTTCGGCTTATCGAAAAACTTGCCCACGATCTCGATGACCTGCTTGGCCGGCATCTTAAAATCGTCGGCGACTTCTTTGATTTTCTGCTTGACTTCAATACTCAATACAGTCACCTCCTGTTATTTCTTCCCATGTTTGATGTTGTTTCTGTGGGCCTTCTCTTCCTGCCGGCGTTTTTTCACGCGCGCGGTCTGGCGCGTCAGCTCCTGCAGGATGGCCTCGTATTGCTGCGGCTGGTTCAGGGCCTCGAGGAAGGCGAGGGCCAGCGCCGGATCGAGCACCGCGCACAGCGCGCAGGCGTTGCAGCCGAGGCCGTTGCCCAGTGCTTCCTTGGTGAAGGGGATCTGCGTCCAGGCGGGCTTGCCGGTGCGGCAGAACGACTGGGCGCGGCGGACGGTATGCTCGCCCGCGTCGGACGCGACAAGGAGCAATCTCGCCTTGCCGCTGCGGCAGGCGATGCCGGCCGGCTCTTCACCGATGGCCAGGCGGTTTGCCTTGCGGGCAATGCCGAGCAGGTGCAGGGCCCGGCTTTCATTCGTCTGTTCCATGCTCTGCCTCCATTCTCCCGACAAGCGCGTCGTAGACCTCGGGCGGAATCTGGCAATCGAACGCACGCTCGAGCGCACGGGCCTTTCTGGCCTTTTTCAGGCACTCGGCATTCGGGCAGACGTAGGCACCGCGGCCGGGGGCCTTACCCTTGAAATCGAGGGAGATCTCCCCTTCCGGCGATTTGACGACGCGAACCAGCTCGCGCTTGGGCCGCATCTCGCGGCAGCCGACACATTGGCGCATCGGAATTTTTTTCTGCATGGCGGTTCCTCCTCACGATGAGGCTCAGGCTTGTTCGGTTTCCGGCGCCTGGGCCGCGTCCGTGGCCTCTGCCGGGGCTTCGGCTTCTTCCTCCGGCTGCTCGAACTCGGCGGCCTGGGAGGCGGGCTTGATATCAATTTTATAGCCGGTCAGGCGGGCAGCCAGTCTTGCGTTCTGGCCCTCCTTGCCGATGGCGAGCGAGAGCTGATCGTCCGGGACGATGACGCGGCAGGCCTTGCCCATGCCGGGCAGGAGCGTGACGGAGACAACATCGGCGGGGCTGAGGGCCGAGGCGACGAACTGGCAGGGGTCCTCCGACCAGACGACGATATCCATTTTCTCGCCGTGCAGCTCGTCGACAACCGCGCCAACTCTGCCGCCGCGCGGGCCGACACAGGCGCCGACCGGATCGACATTGGCCTCGGTGGCATGGACGGCGATCTTCGTGCGGGAGCCGGCCTCGCGGGCGATGGACTTGACCTCGACCGCGCCGGAAGCAATCTCGGGAACCTCCAGCTCAAACAGGCGCTTGACAAGGCCCGGATGCGTCCGGGAGACGATGACCTGCGGGCCGCGGTTGCTGCGGCGCACCTCAACGACATAGACGCGGATCATGTCGCCCTCTTTATAGCGCTCGGTGCGCACCTGCTCGGAGCCGGCGAGGAGTGCGTCGGTCCGGTCATTGCCGCCGCCGATGCGGATGGTCATGTCATTGGTGGCCGGTTCGATGCGAAGGACGGTGCCGGTGAGGATTTCGTGCTCCTTCGAGGAGAAGGCATCGAAGACCATGCCGCGCTCGGCCTCGCGGATGCCCTGGATGATGACCTGCTTGGCCGTCTGGGCCGCGATGCGGCCGAAGGCCTGCGTCTTGACGTCGACATTGACCAGGTCGCCAAGCTCGGCATGCTTGTTGATCTTGCGGGCCGCGTCGAGCGAGATCTCCGTCGCGGGCGTGAGGACGTCATCGACGACCTCCTTCTGGACGTACATGTGCATGTCGTTGTCTTCGACCTCGACGAACACATTGTCGGTATAGCCCTCTTTATCCTTCTTATAGGCGGCAATCAGAGCCTGGGTGATCTTTTCCAGCATGTAGGACTGCGGGATGCCGCGTTCTTTTTCGAGCTGGGCAAGCGCCGCAAAGATTTCTGCGTTCATGTTTTCCGGATTCCTCCTTTAAAATTCGACGCGAAGCCGCACCTGGGCGACCTCGGATTTTTCAAAACGGACTTCTGTTTCTCCCTGCCGGATGGTGACGGCCCCGTTTTCATAGGCAATCAGGACGCCGGGCTGCTCTTTCAGGCCGTTTTTGGGCTGATAGAGCTTGACGGTGACGGGGCTGCCGAGGAACTGCGCAAAATCGGACGGGCGCTTGAGCTCCCGCTCGAGCCCGGCGGAGCAGACCTCGAAGCTGTAGCTGTCGGGGATGGGGTCTTTTTCGTCGAGGATGGGGTCGACCGCGCGGGAGATGGCCTCGCAGTCGTTGATGTCGACGCCGCCGTCTTTGTCGATGTAGAGCCGCAGGAACCAGTCGCCGCCCTCTTTGACGTATTCCACGTCCCAGAGCGAGCAGCCGTGCGCCTGTACCACAGGCTCAGCAAAGGCCCGGACCTGATCGGTGATCTTCACGGGAATTCCTCCTTTTCAGCAAGAAAGAGTGGGGAAACATTCCCCACTCTCAAGTTTACACTATCAAGATACTGGAATTATAACACCGTTCCGGCAAAAAAGCAAGGGAAAACTTTGAAATATTTTGGATTTTCCTGCGTTTGGCGCGCTTTTTTCTGCCGGGAAGCGAAATTTCGGAAATTTCAGGACGGAGACTGTAAAAAAACGCAGCGGTATGCTATACTATATTAAACAAATGCCCGCCGCAGCGGATAGCCCCCCCTCTGCAAAGAGGGGGGCTCGCCAGCGGCGATCGGGGGAGGTCGTAACGCGATTTTCCCCCAGTCACGGCTTCGCCGTGACAGCTCCCCTTTCATAAGGGGAGCCTTTGGGTGGGCATCGCCCGCCCAACAGCATTCATCTCTCACTTTCACCACACTTGGAGGAACCCCTTATGCAAGGAAAAGCCGTTTCGTTTGGTCTGCCGTATCTGGCGGTAATCGCCGGGATTGCGGGGTATTTTTTTCACGTCACGCTGCGCGGCGGCGGGAGCGGCACACCGCTGGTGGCCTTTGCCGTTTTGATGTGTCTTCTGTTTTTGCTGGGCGCGGCGGCGCTGGAAAAACGGGAGGCGTATGCCGACGTGTACCGGAAGCTGCCGTCGGATGCGGTGCTGAGTGTGCTCGGGGCCGTGGCGGTCGCAGCGGGCTGCATTCTGTCGCTGCCGGGCGGGACGATGTTCGGCAAGGCGCTGGACATGCTGGGGATCGTCGGGGCCGTTGGGCTTGCCGCGGCGGCGGTATGCCGTGCCGGCGGGCGCCGGCCGCAGCCGTTTTTCCTGATTTTGGCGGTCCTGTTTTACGCGGCGAAACTGTTTTACGATTTTCGCAGCTGGACGACCGATCCGCAGATCATGGATTACGCATTTTCGTTGTTCGCGCTGATCTGCTTTATGATCGCGACGTATCAGGCAGCGGCGTACTGCTATAACCACGGGTCGAGGCGGCAGCTGGAGTTTTTCTCGCTGGCGGGCGTGCTCTTCGGCGGCGTGGCAATGGCCGGCGCAGGGCGCGGGGAGCTTTTGATCTACGGCGGAAGCACGCTTTGGATGCTCGCCTGTGCGGTGCAGGCCGGTGGGCGGCGGACGAAGGGCTGAGCGGACGTTAGGAGGTGTGCATTGAAGCAGGTACGGCGGGGAATTTTGGTGCTGCTGCTGGCGGTACTTTTGAGCACATTGGCACTGGCCGGGACGGCGGATGTCGCTGTGGAGCAGCTGAACGCGGCGGTCGCGGCGAGGGAGACGAAATTTCAAGTAACTCTGACGGGAACGGACGGCGAGGTTGATGAGGCGATGTCCGCCATGCGGGCGCGGATTCTGGCGGCGGGGTGGATCGACGTTTCGCCGCAATTTGATGCGGCGCCGTCTTTCGGGTCGGAAGATAAGGTTTTAAACGTGACGCTGCGGTATGCCGGCAGCACGGGATATCCGCAGGCACTGGAGGCGGCGTATGACGCCTGCGTGCGGGAGGAAATGTCGCCGCTCCAGCGGCTGACGAGCATTTACAGCTATCTGGCGAACACGATTGTTCCCGCTGCGGGCTATGGCACGGCGTGCGAGGCGCTGATCGAAGGGAAGGCAGACTGCTATGGGTTTGCAGCCGCGTTTCGGGCGCTGACGCAGAAGGCCGGGCTGAACTGCCCGGTGGTTGCGGGGCGATACGGTGAGACGTATCACGTCTGGAATCTGGCGGAGGTGGACGGAGCTTGGTATCAGATCGACGCCTCGCGGGGCGGGGCGGACTGGGTGCCGGGACATGTGGACTATGGGACGCTGCTGTTTGGCAGCGGGTCGACGGTCGGGAAGCAGTATCGTTCTGCAGCCGAGAATTTGAGCGCGGTGGACTGCAGGAAGCCGTTTGCGCGCAGCGGCGTTTCGACGGCGCTGACGGTACGGGAGGATGGGATCTGGCTGATTCGCGGGAACACGCTCTATTGTGCGCCGTTTGGGATGGATTTTTCGGATGAGGCGCTGGTTCGGAAAGGGACGCTGCTTGAGATGCCGTCAAATTTGATCTACGCGGCGGCGATGGACGAGGCGGGCGTAGTTTACTATGCGCTCCGCTCGACGACCACCGGGACATATGCGCTGTATTCGTATCTGCCGGGGATGCCGGAGGCGGAGCAGCGGGAGACGGCGCAGACGGCAGCCTTCGGTATGCAGATTTTGGACGGCGGCGTGGCGCTGGTACGCGGCGGAGCGGTTGTGAAGCGGATGACGCAGCGGCGGTATGGAGCAGCCGGGGCGGAACTTTGCTGGAGCTGGGACGCAGGCGCAAAGGGCGCAGAGCTTGCGCAGGCAAATGTCCGGCTCCTGGGCAGCGCGGCGGAGAATGCGCAGTTGATTGCCGCTTTTTACAGTACGGATGGGCGTCTGCGCAGCGCGGCGGCGCTGGGCGGATCGGCAGCCGGCCGTACGGCGGGCAGCTGCGCCTATGGGTGCGTGTTTGCGCTGGATGGCGCGGGGCGGCCGCTTGGCAGGAAGCTCCGGATGGAAAACTGAATCTGAATATCAGAGCCTCCGGAGTATTCCGGGGGCTTTTTGTATGGGGGTTGGGGCTGGTTGGGTTGGTACGAAGGAAGATTTTATACGGATATTCCATTAAAAACTTTCATTCATGGAATGGAAGTTTTTAATATGAAGATCATTATGAGACGAGATTCCGTGATTTTATCAAAATCACGGAATCGGTTACGCCAAAGGCGGAACCTTTCTGATGAAAGAATTTAATCAGAAAATAGTATTCGTGCATGCCGGCCCTCTCCGCCCCGCTGTGCCATCGGGGCACCTCCCCCGGAGGGGGAGGCTTTCTCCGTTGCGGCGAGGCTCCCCCAGTCGCCTTTGGCGACAGCCCCCTCCGGTAGAGGGGGCCTTTGGGGCGGGTGCGCCCTTTGCGCCTCCGGGAATATCCGCGGGATCGCCGCGCCAGCGTGCGCGCTGGTTCGCAATGACGCTTCTTTTTGAGAGTTTTGATGCGATGTATGGTCAGGTTGCACTAAATATTTTTTAGGTCCACTAACACTTTGTTGATTTTCTCCAAGTTTTCTGCTTCAGATTTTTGCAGAATTGCGGGACGGTTTTCATTTACTTGAAAGCTGAAATATGATACAATGGGATTACCATTATAAGGTGTTCGCAGCCTGAAAAGAAAGGATGACAGCCTTGGAAACTGTTTGCGCGATTGAACTGAAACACATCACCAAGCGCTTCGGCACCGTTGTGGCCAACAATGGGATTGATCTGACTATCAACTATGGCGAGATCCTATCCCTGCTCGGCGAGAACGGCAGCGGCAAGACCACGCTGATGAATATGCTCGCAGGAATCTATTTCCCGGACGACGGGGAGATTTTGATTGGGGGCAAGCCGGTCTCGATCCGCAGCCCGAAGGACGCATTTGACAACAAGATCGGCATGATCCACCAGCATTACAAGCTGATCGACGTGTTTACCGCGGCGGAAAACATTGTGCTCGGCCTGCACGAGGGCCAGAAGCTCGACATGGCCGCGACGAACCAAAAGGTGCAGGAAATCTGCAACCGATACGGCTTTGACATCGACCCGACGCAGAAGATCTACGACATGTCGGTCTCGCAGAAACAGACCGTGGAGATCGTAAAGGTTTTGTACCGGGGCGCGGACGTGCTGATTCTGGACGAGCCGACGGCAGTTTTGACGCCGCAGGAGACGGACAAGCTCTTCCAGGTGCTGCGGAACATGCGCGCGGACGGAAAGGCAATCATCATTATCACGCACAAGCTGCATGAGGTCATGGCGCTTTCGGACAAGGTTGCGGTTTTGCGTAAGGGCGAGTACATCGGGACGGTCAAGACGGCGGAGACGAGCCCGCAGGCGCTGACGGATATGATGGTCGGGCATGCGGTGACGCTGAACATCGACCGGCCGAAATATGACAATCCCATCCCGCGCCTGGAGCTCAAGCATGTGACCTGTCTGGACGCGGAGGGCGTGAAGAAGCTCGACGACGTCTCGTTTACGGCCATGGGCGGCGAAATTTTGGGTATTGCGGGCATTGCGGGTTCCGGACAGAAGGAGCTGCTCGAGGCCATCGCGGGGCTCCACCCGACCGTCGCCGGGGCCTCCATCGTCTACACGCCCGTGGACGGTGAGGCGCGCGAGCTGATCGGCAAGACGCCGATGCAGATCAAGAAATCTGGCGTGGCGCTGGCCTTCGTGCCGGAAGACCGGCTGGGCATGGGTCTGGTTGGGTCGATGGGCATGACGGGCAATATGATGCTGCGCTCGTGGCGGAAGGGCAAGAGCGCATTTGTCAACCGGAAGGATCCGAACGATCTGGCGATGCAGGTTTGGAAGGAACTCGAGGTTGTGACGCCGGGGACGGAATTCCCGGTACGCCGGCTCTCGGGCGGCAACGTGCAGAAGGTGCTCGTCGGGCGCGAAATCGCGTCGAGCCCGTCGGTGCTGATGAGCGCCTACGCCGTGCGCGGCCTTGACATCAACACCTCCTACACCATCTATAATCTCATGACCGAGCAGAAAATGCGCGGGGCCGCCGTTATCTATGTCGGCGAAGACCTCGACGTGCTGCTGGAACTGTGCGACCGGATTCTGGTGCTTTGCGGCGGCAAGGTGTCCGGCATTGTGGACGGACGGACGACCACGAAGGAAGAGATCGGTCTGATGATGACCAAGGTCGGCGGGAAGGAGGATGCAGAATGAATCAGCATGAAACAAAGACGCCCCTCATCCGCCTGGCCAAACGGGACCTTATGGCGCCGTGGAAGGCCTGGTGCATCCGCGTGGGCTCGATCCTGGTTGCGCTGCTGCTGGGCGGACTGGTGATGAGCATTGCGCTGCCGGAGGGCTCGAACGCATTCCAGGCCTACGGCACGATTGTGGAAGGCGCGCTCGGCAAAAAGACGGCCATCCGCCAGACGATCAAGCTGGCTGTGCCGCTGCTGGGCACGGCGCTGGCCATTGCGCCATGTTTTAAGATGCGGTTTTGGAACATCGGCGCCGAGGGCCAGATCACGGCGGGCGCCATGGCCGCGTCCTACTTCGCGCTTTTCTGGTATGACAAGATGCCCTCTTGGCTGCTTTTGATCGTGATGGGTTTGGCTGCGGCGCTGATGGGCGGCATCTGGGCGTTTATCCCCGGCTTTTTCAAGGCCAAGTGGAACACGAATGAGACGCTGTTTACCCTCATGATGAACTACATCATGATCGGCATTGTCCGCTGGCTGAAGGGCGGCCCGTGGGAAGGGCGGCCCGGTTCGCAGATCATCCCGAACTTTGACTCCGCCGCTGTGCTGCCGAAGGTGTTCGGCGTACACTGCGGATGGATCATCGTGCTGGTCTTGGTGGTGTTCATGCACATCTACATGCGCTACACCAAGCACGGCTATGAGAT
This sequence comes from uncultured Eubacteriales bacterium, assembly GCA_900555665.1. Taxonomy (GTDB): domain Bacteria; phylum Bacillota; class Clostridia; order Oscillospirales; family Oscillospiraceae; genus CAG-170. Next base: position 15,538 of record USLX01000041.1, read on the forward strand.
CGCGGTCATCGGCGATTCGATCAACACGGCGCGCTATGCCGGCATGAACGTCGGCAAGATCATGATGCGGACGATGTTCCTGTCCGGTGCGATCTGCGGCGTGGTGGGCTTTATGGTGGCCTCGGGCGCGAACATGACGCTCTCGGACACCGTCGCGGCGGGCAACGGCTTTACGGCCATCACGGTCGCGTGGCTCTCGCAGCTCAATGCATTTGCGATGATTATCATTTCGCTGATGCTGGCGATTTTGACGAAGGGCGCCGAGACGCTGCAGACGCGGCTGATGGTGCCGACGTCGATCTCCGACATCATCACGGGCATCTTGCTGTTCTGCATGCTCGGATGCGAATTCTTCATCAACTATCAGATCATTTTCCGCGGCAAGTCCGGTGCAAAGGAGGGCGCGAAGGTATGAGTACGATCATTGCTTTGATCGCGGCAGCTGTGACGTTCGGCACGGTTTTGATGTACGGCACGCTGGGCGAAGTGCTCACGGAGCGCTCCGGCAACCTGAACCTCGGCGTCGAGGGCATTATGTTTATGGGCGGCGCGTTTGGCCTGGGCGGCGTGTTCTACTATGAGCAGGCCGTCGGCGAGGCCAACTCGAGCGCGGCGGTGGCGCTGCTGATTGCGCTGGCGGCATCGTTTGCCGCGGGTGCGATCGCTTCGCTGATCTTTTCGTTCTTGACCATCACGCTGCGGGCCAACCAGAATGTCACGGGTCTGGCGCTGACGATCTTCGGCACGGGTGTCGGGCAGTTTACCGGCGAATACATGCGCGTGCATCAGGGCGGCTATGTGGCGCTGAGCAACCATCTGAAGGAATTTTTCTCGAAGTCTTTCTTCCCACAGGCCATGCAGGACATTCCGGTGGCGGGCAAGCTGCTGTTCAGTCACAGCCTGTTCTTCTATCTGGCGCTGGTGCTGGCGGTTGTGATGTGGTGGTTCCTGTACAAGACGCGGACGGGGCTGCATCTGCGCTCGGTCGGCGAAAATCCGGCGACCGCGGACGCCGCGGGCATCAACGTGACAAAATTCAAGTATCTGGCGACGATCATCGGCGGTGGCATCTCCGCCATCGGCGGGATGGTCTACATCGTGACGACGGCCGGCTGCGTGTGGAACCACGAGGGCCTTTCCGGCGTGGGCTGGCTGGCCGTGGCGCTGGTCATCTTCTGTATGTGGCATCCGCTGTCGGCGATCTGGGGTTCGATTTTCTTCGGTGCGCTGATGATCCTCTATCTGCGGCTCATCATCCCGTTCATCCCGACACAGCTTTATAAGATTCTGCCGTATGTGGTGACGGTGATCGTGCTGGTCATCTCCAGCATGCGCAACAACAAGGAAAAGCAGCCGCCCGCTTCGCTGGGCCTGCCCTATTTCCGGGAAGACCGCTGAGATTTGCGGAACATGGAAACCTGACAAAAAGGATGCTGCCGCAAAGCAGCGTCCGCAGCGGGGCGAAAAAGGTTTTTCGCCCCGCTGCTTTGTCCAGGTTTCTGAACTTGATCAGTTCAAAAACCTGCTTGATGGAACGCGAAAGGGGCTTTTTGCCCCTTTCACTCTATCCCCGCTGC
>USLX01000042.1 GCA_900555665.1 uncultured Eubacteriales bacterium
TAGAGCCAGCGCCCCGGATTTTTCCTCGGCGGCGGAAGCTGCGGCAGGTTGTTGGATGTGTTCAAAGATGCTCCTCCTTTTTCTTTTCCCGATGCAAAAAGTAGACGCCCAATCCGGGCGTCTGCTCGCAACAAGATTCAGTTTTTATATGCTTTTGAGCGTCTTCAGTATAGCATATCCGGATTTGCGCCGAAAGAGCAAAAGTGTGCCAATGTTGTGACAATACTGTGGCGTGTTTTCATTATTGGCGGTCACAGCAAGTTACAGGCAAATTAAACTCCTTCGTCGTTTGGATGTTTTGCTCCTGCTTTCGTCCCGTATCTTGCGTTTTTGCGCTCAAAACATATCAGGCCGTTTCCTCAAGCAAGTTGTCAGCAAGTTAAACCACGCTCAGATAGAAATGTATTTTAGGAGTGATTTTTGCAACTATACACAGTTTTCGCTTCTAAATACGGTGCTGTACTTAACTTGAACGACTTACGTGCAAGTCACTTTCTTAAGCGCCTTGACCGCAGAATTCAACTTACTGCAAAAACTCCCGCACGATCTCCGCACTATCCTGAGCGGTATATCCCCACAACACCGAGCTAAGCACCTCAATGGCCTCCTTTCGCTTCCGGTAGTACGTCCGCGTGCTGATGTCGCGGATGTGCGGGCGGAGCTGGTCGATGATCTCCTCGACGTTCTGCAGCTCCTGCGGGGAGAGGTAGGCGTAATAGAGCAGCCAGTAAAATTCCTCGCCGTTCTTGTGCTTGGCGCGCATGAGATCCACGGCACTGTCCACGAGGCAGAGCATTTTATGGCTCTGCTCGATACACTTCACCTGATGTTCCAGCTCCGTGCCGGAGAGATCTGCGCCGGCCAGATAGACGGATTCCAGAAAATCCTCGATTGTTTTACCGTAGTCGCTTCGGAACCGATTCCGGACCTGCCGCACGGAAACCTCCAGACTCCAGACAACGTCGCGGTATTTCCGCAGCAGTGTCCAGGTATCGTGATAATGCGGATCTTCGGTCACGTCTGCTGCGGGCAGCTTATTTTTCGCCATTGTCGTTCGCTCCTTTCTGCTGAATCGTAAGTTCAAAATACCGCGTCTGTGTGCCGCCGCAGAAGAGCATCAGCCCCAAGCGAAGATCCTCCGTTTCGTGCTCCCATAAGACTCCGACGCAATCGGATAAGGGATATAACCTATACTGGAACCGGGGGCAGGTCGTGCAGCAAACACCATGTGTTTTCAAGAGCTTCAGGACTTCGGCGAGCAGAATCTCCGTGTGCGATTTTGAAACGCTGATCGAGCAATCTGATGCGCAGTCCGGCTGCGCCATATCCTGTGCGCAATCCTGCACGCGGATGCAGAGGTTCAGTGCCATTGCTACTTCCTCCTTATCCACCATAACATCGGAGATCTGAAACATGGTGGACAGGTAGTTCTGCAAATAGATTGCCGTTCCGCCGCGGCCGGGGAATGAAAATGTCTTGATGTATTCCAGCCGCGCGAATTTGCTGAGGATACGTCCAGCAGTTGCCTTGGAAACGCCCCACCGTTTGCCAAGTTCGGCATAGGAAACGAGCGGGCTGCCGGTGCCGTTTCGCAGATAAACTACAGGCCCCGCCTCGGAACCAGCAACTTGATGGTCATTGTAGATCGCATTCAGCCAGAGATCGAGCAGCGCGTCCATCTCGGAGCATTTTCCAAGACTGAGCAGCCGTGACGCTGCGCTCATGGGCAGGAAGAAGAATCCAGAATCCTTCTGGCACGGGCAGCTATAGTCCAGTACGGTGTTATAGCGCGGCCAGTCGAGGATGCGGTACTGCACAAGCTGTCCACGGCCGATCAGGCCGTATTCGATGAAGTGGTGCCGCTGGAGCAAATCAAGCTGCCGCAGAAGCTGACGATTCGTTCTCGCACGGAACCACGTCCGCAGTTCCCGCAGCGGGCAGATCCACTGGCCGGGATACACGACGTAACTGATGCCGTCGTACCGCTGATAGGACGTGCGGAAATTCGCGTAGCAGCAAAGCACCGCATAATGAAAAAGACCGGAGCACCCGTTTGTACGGATGCTCCGGTCTGCGATCAGACTTTGTATGAATTGCCGATAGATGCGACATTTGGGGTAGTCTACGATTTGCTTGATTTCAAGTTTATATTCCGTCATTTTGATACTCCTTTATTCGATTTGTAAGTCCTCAGAAAACGCATTTCTGTTTCGCGCTGCTTTTCTGACTGCACATGGGCGCAGATATATCTGCTGGAACAAACGAAGTCGATCAGATATTCTTTTGGTATCCGATGAATCCCATAAGAGTAAGCTTTCAGATCACCGGCTGTGATCCATGCCCGGACGCTGGAAATGGAAAAGCCGGTCAATGCAACAATATCTCTGGCATAAAGACAATCAGGTACTTTTGCAAACTCTTTCTGGTAAAAGCTTCGCAATGCAGCCTGTCCCTTTTCGGTTCTTATGATTGAAACCATCCGTCTGATATAGGCTACACGGCTGGATTCTCGTTTGCGCTTTGACGAGAATTGCCCCTTTGGATATGTGTAAATTACGCAGTCGGATTCCTGATCTTTCTGAAACGCCGTCGCGTCAGAAAGCTTTATCTTATATCGATGCCGTTTGTTTCCGCTGCGGACGCAGGGAATGATCTCATTGTCCAGTAGCCATTTTGCTTTACGCTTGGAGATATGACAGAGCTTACAAAGCTCCTCCAGACAGATAAACCGGTCGATAAATACGAACCCATCGTTTTTTTCTCCCGTCATGGAAGCACCACCCTCAAAAAGTTCAGCAATGGCAGGTGGTTGCGTCTCCCGTTTTTTCTCCCCTTTTTCTCCCGTATGGTCAAAAAAAGCGTGATTTTTGGCCTTCCACGAGGGAAATTCTGTGGGTTCTTATTTTTTCGGGATTCACGGAACGAGATTCTATAAAACTCTGTGAAATCAATGGGTCGCGGGATTCTTCAATCCGGCTTGAAATGCGGTAAAAATACGTCAAGTGGCGTGAACCTTAAATGACTCGAAATCAGGTGTACCGGCAACGGTACCGTGGGTTCGAATCCCACCCACTCCGCCAGAAGTCCACCGTAATTCTGATAGAATTACGGTGGACTTTTTCTATGGCCGAAACCGCTTGAAATCAGGCTTTTCTGCTATTTCAGCACATGAGTAAACCCCGCTGCAGGCAATTCTGCGGCGGGGTTTTGTGCGTTTTAGAGGCTTTGCGGACTTCTGCTCCGTTGTAATCGTTAAACAGCCGAAGTAATCGTGGAGGAAGCGGTATCGGTGTTTGTGGGCCGCTGCGCGGAGGGCCTGTCGGAAGGCTGACGGGTTTTCCGGATTTTAAGACAAAGATCCCCGCAGGATAGCGCCATCAGGCGCTGCCCTGCAGGGGGCTTGTCAGGATACCGGCGGCGCTTTCGATGCTGGGCGATTATTTCGCGGGAACGGCGGCATTTGATGAGCTGGAAGAGGCAATGCGGAATTCGAAGGCGCTGATGGAGCGGGAGCTCTATGCGATGCGGCGAAGGAGAACGGGAGAAACGGGGATCGGTTTTTGGAAGGGTAAACAACGGCCAGCGTATTTCGGGAGAAATACGCTGGCCTTGTTTTCGGTATGGTCAGGAGCCGGAGGATTTGAGGTATTTGTTGATCTCCAGCTCGATGTTGGCTTTTTGGATGGCATCGCGGACGTTGGCGCCGGTTTGGCTGGTGGCGAGCAGGTAGAGCACCTCCATGACAGCGAGAACGGGGATGCGCTGGGAGATGATCTCATTATAGATGTTCTCGGTGAAGGTGGGGGTGAGGATGGTGATGTCGGCCAGCTTGGCGAGGCGGGAAATGGGGTGCGAGGTGATGGCGATGATATTGGCGCGGTGCTTTTTCGCGCATTTGACAACCTCACAGACCGTGCGTGTCATGCCGGAATGGGAGACGGCGACGACGGTATCGCCGCGCGTGAGCTTGGAGGCGTAGATGAGCTCGAGGTCGAAGTCGCTCGAGCAGACGGCGTGGTAGCCGGCTTTCAGGAATTTGAGATAGCCGCTGTAGGCGACCAGGTGGGCGTCGCCGCTGCCGACGAACTCGATGTTGTTCGCCTGGGCAAGCAGGTTTGCCGCAAGCTGCACCTGCTCGGGGCGGAGGAGCTTTTCCGTGTCGACAAGCGAGTTTTTGGCGATTTCAAAGAATTTGATGATGGTGTCGTTTACACCGTCGTCCGGGCGGATGTTGGGATAGGAGATATCGTCCCGCTCGGTCTGAAACATGCTGGATTTCATGTCGGGGAAGCCGGAGTAGCCCAGCTTTCTGGACAGACGCACGAGCGTTGCGTCGCTGCATCCGGCAAGGGCGGAGAGCGTGGAGATGGTGCTGGATTCAGAGACCTCCTCGGAGCTGAGGATGGCGTCCATGGCCCGCTTTTCCGCACTTTTCAGCTCGGAATAGACGGACTCCACACGGATGAGGAAGGTGCGGGAAAGTTTTTTGTTTGCCGGGGCCTGGTCTGCAAATCGCATTGCCATGCTGCACCAACTTTCTCAGAAATTTGCGGGGCTTTGCTGCATCCGGGCGCAGAGCGCACGGTATGCGTGGTAGCGCTGGGTATAGGCGTCCTGCGCGAGGGGATCGGGCTCGTAGACACGGTCGATCTGGACGAGGGAGGCTGCTTCTTCCGCGCTGCGGTAGACACCGGTGGCCAGGCCCGCTGCCATGGCTGCGCCGAGGCAGGCGGCCTCCCGCATTTTCAGCGAGGCGACCGGGACGCCGAGAACGTCGGCTTTGAGCTGGAGACCGGCGGTGGTTCTTGCGCCGCCGCCGACTGCGCGCAGAGCGGAGATGGGGATGCCGGCCTCGCGCAGGCATTCGAGATTCCAGCGCGCCTCGAAGGCGAGAGACTCGACGATGGCCTTGGCGATGTCAAAACGATCGGTTCCGAGGGTGAGGCCGGCGAAGACGCCGGTCTGCGAGAGGTCGCAGTTGGGTGTGCCGCTGCCGTTGAGATAGGGGAGGACGAGCAGCGGCGCGGGGCCGGGGCGCATGTGCGAGAAAAGCCAGGCATAGAGGCTCTGCCCCGCCGCGGCGGCGGGGGCCTCGTCGCCCCGGCAGAACTCCTCGGCGAACCACTTGAGAAGCAGGCCGGCGGTATGGTTCAGCGAGAAGGAGAAATAGAGATCCGGGAGCAGGGAGCAGTAGTTCGGATAAAAGCTCTCGAACATGCGGTCGTTCGTGCGCGGGGCGGAGAAGACCGTGGAGAGCACCTCGGCGGTGCCGTGGGAGTCGAGCGCGAGGTCGGGGCGGATGACGCCGGCGCCGAGCGCGGCGCAGGTCTGGTCGTGGCCGCCGGTGACGAGCTTCGCCTGCGGATTGATGCCGAGGGACTCGGCCAGGGGACGGGAAAGAACGCCGACCACCTGGCAGGAAGGAACCGGCCGGGCCAGCTTTTCTTCGTCGATGCCAAGGACGGAGAGCACCTCGGGCGACCAGCACTTTTCGCGGAGGTCGAAGGCCATGGTGCGGCTGGCCTGCGTGTAGTCGATGACGATCTCATCACTGCCGAGCTTGGCGAGGAAATAGTCGGAATAGGTGACATATTTCCAGGCGTGCGCATACTGCTCCGGCGCGCGGCGCAGGGCCCAGAAGACCTTTACAATAGAGTTCATCGGGTGCGGACGCATGCCGGTGCGGTCGAAGAGCGCGCGCTCTCCGAGGAGGCGGCCGCAGAGGGCGGCCTCTTCGCGGCCGCGATAGTCCATGCCGAGCTGCACGGGGGCGATGGCGCGGCGGTCGCGGCCGATGGGGACAACGGCGTCGCCCTGGACGGAGACGGAGATGGCTCCGATCTGGCTGCCGCAGCCCTGCGCGGCGTCGCGCAGAACCTCACAGGCGATGGTCCAGATGGCCTCGGCATCCTGCTCGGCGTAACCCTCCGGTGTGTGCGTGACACCGTATTCGCGGAAGGCACTGCCGACGGCCTCGCCGCGCGGGGTAAAGACAATGGCCTTTGCGCCGGTCGTGCCGACGTCCAGTCCCAGCAAAAGCATAGCGTCCCCTTCGTCCTCTGTGCGGATTTCTCCGCACAGAGGACGCCTTTCTCTTTCAATAATAATACAATTTCACGGGTTCTGCAATCCGGAAATTTCCTGCGGTGAGGGGGTAAATGACTTATTTGAAGTAGAAATTTATCGTATCGCGCTTTTGATCCTCGTCGTAGAAGTCCGCACGGACACCGGGGATGTAGGTGAGCGCTTCATAGATGACGGGAAGCAGGTTGCCGTGGATGCCGAAGTCAACGACGCCGGTTTTCTCCAGAATGCCGCCCTGGGATTTGAGAGAGAAGGTCTTGGCGAGGTCTTTGACGTTGACCTTCGGGCCGTGCATGCCCTGACAGTCGATGGTGAGGCCGGTTGCGTTGGCGACGGCGCACATCTCGATCATGGTTTTGGAGCCGTCGACGAACTCGACGAGCATGCGCGGGTTCATGTGACGGGCGCGGGCACGGCTGGCCCAGGGTTCCTGATCGGGGGTGGCGTAGTGGTCGAGGGGGTTGTTTTTGCCCTTGCCGGCCGCGACAACCTCAAAGCCCAGCGCCTTGGCAAAGCGGTAGACCTCGATGATGGAGCCGGGCTCGTCGCCGGCGGTGAGGGAGTAGACGATGCCGGCACGCTCGCAGAGCTGGCGCAGGATGGGGCCGACGGTAATGTCGCACTCGACGTTCATCATGACGATGTGCTTGTGGTAGCGGATGCAGTCGAGCGTGATGCGTGCACCCATCTCCGGCGATCCGGTGGCGTCGATGACGTTGGTGACAAGAGAGCTTGTGACCGCGACCTTATAGTTCGCGGAGAGCACCTTCGCGCCGCGTGCAAGGGCGGCTTCGGCCTCGGCGGGGTCGTCGGTTTCGACGAGCTCGCCCTGATAGCCGGACTGGGTCAGAGCCTCGCGTGCCGCGTCCAGGCTGATGTCCACGACAACGTCGCAGCGCATGCCCTGCATGCCGGCAATCTGGGCCACGATATCCTTGCCCATCTGGCCTGCGCCGATCAGCGCAACGTGGATTGGACGGCCCTCGCGCTCCAGCGCGGCCAGTTTTGTGTCAATTTCGTACATCTGATTTGCCTCCTCCAGTTGTTGTGGGCGTCTGATCCGCTTTCCAGGGATCTACCAAAATCTTCAGCGCGTCGGTATGGGTACGGCGCGGCAGGGCGTCCGGCAGTTCATCCAGCGAGATGACGGCGCCTAAGTATTTTTCTGCGTGAATCTGACGGCTGTGGATCGCGGCGAGTGCGTCTTCCAGGCCGGTTGCGGAATAGGAAAAGGAGCCGGTGACGATCAGCTCATTATAATGAATGAGGTTGGAGTCCAGCTCGGAGAGAGCGGCGGTCTTCGGCGCGCCGCCGTAGATGATGACAGTGCCGCGTTTGCGTACCGCGGTGAGCGCCTGGCTCTGGGCCTGTACGTTGGGGACGGCGAGGATCGCAACGTCCGCGCCAAGGCCGCCGGTGGCGGCGAGGATCTGGGCGGTGGCGGCGTCCGGGTCGTGATTGTCCACGAGGACATCCGGCGCGAAGGCGGAAGCCTGGTCAATTTTGCCGCGGGCGGCAAGGATGACGCGCGCGCCTCTGGCGCGGGCCATCTCGACGTGCAGACAGCCGATCGGACCGTCGCCGATGACCAGGACGGTCTGCCCGGCGGAGATATCGAATCGTTTCTGGCAGGCGACGACGCCCGCTGCGGCTTCGGCAAAGGCGGCGTGCTCGTAGGACATGTCATCCGGGATGGGCTCGACAAAGCCGTGCTCCAGGACCTGCTTGGGCAAGGCCAAATATTGGGCGAAGCCACCGGGGAAGTGGGTGCCGAGCATTTTGTGCTGTGTGCAGAGGTTGACGAGGCCGCGCTTGCAGTACCAGCAGCGGCCGCAGCTGACATCCGGGGCCAGCGCGACGCGGTCGCCAACGTGCCAGCCGGTGGTCTGTGCACCGACCTCGACGATCTCGCCGGCGATTTCGTGGCCCATGATCTGATCGGTGACGCCGCCTTTGAGGCCGTTGCGGTAGTTTCGGAAGTCGCCGCCGCAGATGCCGCAGAAGTGGACTTTGAGAAGCAGGCCGTCCGGAGGGCAGGACGGAATGGGACGGGTTTCAACGTCGAGCCGTCCGACGCCGCGGAAGACGGCGGCGCGCATGGTTTCATTCATAATTTAAACCCTCCCGAGCAGGCGGTCACCCACGGCGCCGCCCGGATGAATGATGGCGAACTGCTCGCGCGTGTAGCCGGTATATTGCATGAGCGCGATGCAGATGGCGTCAAATGCGGCGATGACGGCGAGCGTGCTCGCGGTGGCCAGCATGTTAAAAGGGCAGGGCTCACGTTCCACACGCACCTTCAGAAGGAGATCGGCCTCCTGCGCGATGGAGGAGGATGGATTTTCCGTCACGCCGATGAGGAAGACACCCTTTGCCTTGCAGGCGGGGATCAGGCGCGTGAGCTCCGCGGTATTGCCGCCCTTGCTGACGAGGATGAGAATGTCCTCTTTTTGCAGAAGGCCGAGGCCGCCATGCACCGCGTCTGAGGGGGTGAGGAAGGCCGCCGGACGCTCGATGCAGCAAAGAGAATGCGCGATCTTGCGTGCCGCCATGGCCGAGGTGCCGCAGCCGGCGGTCAAAATCCGGCCGCGGCAGCCTGCAATGGCCTTTACGGCGGCGGTCATGGCCGCGGGATCCAGCGTCTCGGTGAGCGACTGGATGGCATTGGCTTCGCATCGGAGTACGCGCCGGAGCTCCGGCACCAGCTCAGTTTCTTTCATAGCCATAGGAACCCTCCTGTTCGAACGTGGTGGTATCGATTTTGTATTTATGGATGAAAAAATGAAAAGCTCTGGGCGAGATTTTCGTTTTTAAAATCGAAAATTCAAAAGAAACGGGGGAACGGCATGGAGGAAAAACTGGCGCGCGTTCGTGGGTATCTCCGGGAGAAGGGGTATACGGGCGCGGTTTTTGCACGGCAATATAATTTCAATTGGATTACCGGCGGCGGAAACAGCCGCGTGATCGTCCCCCGGGACGCGGGACATGCAGCCGTCGTGGTGACGGAGGAACAGGTATTTCTGGTGGCGCAGTGGATGGACGGGCCGCGTATTATGGACGAAGAAATGGCGCACCTTGCAGCCGAGCCGGTGCTTTTACATTGGTATGAGGCGTCCGTTCCGGCACGCGCCGTGGAACTGGCCGGCGCGCGGCCGGTCTGTGATCTGGCGGGAATCGGCGGAGAGGAACGGCTGAGCGAGCTCTACGACCTGCATTTTCCGCTGACGGACGAGGAATACCGGACGCTGCGGCATGTGCTGCGCGAGACGGATGAGATGGAAAACCGGAAGGTGATTTGCGCGCTGGAACACGGCTTTGTGCCGCTGCTTTGCATCGGCGAGACGGCGGAAGAAAAGGCACAGGGGATCGCGGACGAGGTACTGCGGGTGCAGCTGAAGGTGGGCCTGCGCGGCGAGACGGCAGCACAGACCGGACAGCTTCGGGTGGCCTATGAGCCGGTCTGGGCGATCGGTGTGGGCGGAACGCCGGCCACAAAGGAATATGCCGCGGCGCGGCATGCGGGAATCCGGGCGTGTCTGACGGAGCTGTTCGGCGCTGCAGCGCAGGAGATCCCGCTGCTCTACGGCGGGAGCGTCAATCCGGACAACGCGGAGGGACTCATTGGAATGCCGGAGATCGACGGACTGTTCGTGGGACGCAGCGCGCTTTGCCGCGATGGCAGAGGCGGTTTTGCCAGTTTGGCGGGCCAAAGCGGTCTGAACGGAACGGCCTGCAATCGTGCCGAAACTTGAATCGTCAGACTGTCAAAAAACGATAAAATGCAGCTCCATAATAGAGCAGCGGGGATAGAGTGAAAGGGGCAAAAAGCCCCTTTCGCGTTCCATCAAGCAGTTTTCTGAACTGATCAAGTTCAGAAGATTGGAGAAAGCAGCGGGGCGAGGAGACTTTTTCGACACGCTGACGCAGGGCCGGGGGAATTCTTTCCTCGGCCCTGCGTTTGATGTGTGAGAAGGGCGGCGGTGTATGGGGCTGCGCTGTGCAGGTGGTTTTGAATGTGGGGGGGAGGACAGAAGTGCAATGGAAAGCGAAGCTGCTCTCTGGAAGACTCCTGGAAGATCCACGGGATTGCCACACCAGCGTGCGCGCAAGGAACGTGCGCCCGACATACCCCGCGGTATGATGCGGGGTATGTCGGGCGCACTTATCTCGCGATGACGCTTCTTTTGGCTTTTGGACGCGATGGCGGCATGGTAGGGACTTACCGGTTTCCGCCAGTTCTCTTTCTTTTCTTCACCGGGCGCGGGGCGCATTTGATTTGGGTGCTCCCCGGCCCTCATCCGCCCCGGCGTGCGCACCGGGCACCTCCCCAGGAGAGGGAGGCTTTCGCTGCGGCGGGAGATAAAAAACGGGCGCAGCCGGATGGCTGCGCCCATTGTGATTTGAAATTAAAGCGCCTTCTTCGCGGCCTCGACGAGGGCCTCGAACGCGGCGGGATCGGCGATGGCAAGCTCAGAGATGGCCTTGCGGTTCATCTCGATGCCAGCCTTCTTCAGGCCGTTCATGAAGCGGGAGTAGTTGATGCCGAACGGGGCGACCGCCGCGGAGATACGGGCGATCCACAGCTGACGGAACTCGCGCTTTTTCAGCTTACGGCCAACGTAAGCGTAGACGCCGGACTTGTAGACGGCCTGCTTGGCCATCTTAAAGTGCCGGGACTTGGAGCCCCAGTAGGACTTCGCGAGCTTCAGGGTCTTATTTCTTCTTTTGCGCGTCATCATTGCGCCTTTAACTCTTGCCATTATTGAATCCTCCTATGTTATCAGTCAATCCCTGCGATTATTTGTAGGGAATCATTTTCTTGACGGTATCTTCCACGGTCACGTCGGCGTAGCCGTTCTTGCGAAGGTTACGGGTGCGCTTGGTGGTCTTCTTCGTGAGGATATGGCTCTTGAAGGCGTGCGCTCTCTTGACCTTACCGGTCTTGGTGAGGTTGAATCTTTTCTTTGCGCCGCTATGGGATTTCAGCTTAGGCATAGTGGTTCTCCTTCCGTTTGTTGCTTTTTGCGAAAATTATTTGGAATTCTTGGGACTGAGGAACATGGACATATTGCGTCCTTCAAGCTTCGCGTCTTTGGCGACGGTGGCAAGCTCGGCGCAGTCGGCGCCGAATTTCTTCAGCAGGTCGACGCCGAGCGAGGTGTGTGCCATCTCGCGGCCGCGGAAACGAACGGTGACTTTCACTCGGTTGCCATCTTTCAGGAACTTCATGGCGTTTTTGACCTTGGTATTGAAGTCGTTGGTATCGATGCTCGGGGACATGCGGATCTCCTTGACCTCGACAACGTGCTGATTCTTTTTCGCTTCTTTTTCTTTTTTCAGTTGTTCAAAGCGGAATTTGCCGTAGTCCATGATCTTGCAGACCGGGGGAACGGCGTTCGGCGCGATTTTGACGAGATCGAGCTCCTTTTCCTCGGCAAGCGCGAGGGCCGCAGCCGACGTCATGATACCAAGCTGATCGCCATCAGCTCCGATCACGCGGATCTCCTTGTCGCGGATCTCCTCATTGATCTGATGTTCTAATTTACCGATGATGAAGCACCTCCAAATGCAAAGTGCGGATGCCGCAAGGCACCCGCACATAACTTCGCACTGATTCCCCAAGTGGGGAAGTGAAAGATATGAACCTCTTCGCGTGAGCTGGAGGTGAGGGCGGCCAATGGGCTCCTGCTTTGTTTTCTCCGCATATTATAGCGGGGAAAGTTCCAATTGTCAATACAAAATTGCAAAATTTCAGGCGGTTTTCTGCAAATACCACGCGATGAGCAGATCGGCGACCTCGCCGTAGGACTGTACGCCGGACTCCTCGCTGAACGCCTTGAGATAGGCGTCGTTGACCTTCTGCGCCGCGTCCTGCACCTTGCCTTCATACTGGGCATAGTGGGCGTTCGCGGCCTGCGCGTCAGTGCGGACGCCTTCGGCGACGTTCTTCCAGATTTCGGATGCTGCGCTGCGGTCGACCTTGGCGAGGGCATTATTACAATAGATATAGGCGGCGAAGGCGCCGGAGTATCGGAAGTCGTTTTTGGGATTTTCCATGCAGGCGAGGTACGCGCAGAAATTCGCCTCGTCCTCGGCGGCGACGGCCTGCCGGTGGCCGATTTCGTGGCACATGGTGAATGGGATCCAGGCCTCGTAGGTGTCGGGGTTGACGCAGCTCTCGCCGGTGAAGCAGATGAAGATGCCCGTTGTGCCGAACTGGCTGAAAAGCCGCCAGGAGAGCAGGGATTTGACCGGATCGGTGGCGCCGTCGATCTGCGGATAGGCGCTCCGGAGCGAGAGATAGCCGTCCCCGGCCTGGGCGGAGAGCGTCTGGAAGTCGGCAAGCTGCGCACGGCCGGCCTCATCGCGCTGGACGGTCCCGGCATACTGCGTGGCCTGGGCGGCATAATAATTCGTGGCGGCGATCAGCTCTTCGCGGCTATACTCCCGGACATCGAGGCCAAGCGTCTGGCCGATGCCCGGCGCAAAATGGTTCAGGCCCCAGAGGCCCGTGAAGAGGAACAGTGCCACGCTCGCCGCGAGGATGACGCCGGTCAGCCAGGTGAGGAAGCCGCGATGCTTGGTAAAGATGCAGACGAAGGTATAGAAAAACCAGAGGATCGCGAGTCCCGCCAGCACCTCCCAGAGCGCAATGGGCAGGAGGGAGGAGACGGAGGAGAGAAAGGCAAGGGCCTTTCGCGAGAAGGCGGGGTAGAACGAAAAGACAAACTGCGGGGCATACTTTGCCGCGACGGCCATCAGACCGGTCAGAACCAGAAAAATCGCGGACAGGATTGCCCGCCCAATGGCTTTCATGAAATCACGCATCCTTTCCAGCGGGGAATTGCACCTAAGTATAGCACAAACGGCGGAAAATAGAAACTGTTTTTTGGCGGTGCGGTTGACTTTAAGAGAGTTTTTACTATAATAGTAACGTTAATGAAAATCACGTCGGGAGGACGGATGAATGATGAAAAACAGTGAAAAGACGATGGATAAGATCATCGCGCTCTGCAAAAACCGCGGCTTTGTGTTCGCCGGGTCCGAAATTTACGGCGGCCTGGCCAACAGCTGGGACTATGGCCCCCTCGGCGTGGAGTTCAAGAACAATGTGAAAAAGGCATGGCTGAAGAAGTTCGTGCAGGAGAGCCCGTACAACGTCGGTCTCGATGCGGCCATTATCATGAATCCGCAGACGTGGATCACGACGGGGCATGTGTCCAGCTTTTCCGACCCGCTGCTCGACTGCAAGGCCTGCAAGGCCCGCCACCGTGCGGACAAGCTCATCGGTGAGGAGCACCATGAGGTCAACGTCGATGCGATGAGCTTCGACGAGATGGACAAGTTTATCGCCGAGCACGAGGATATTGTATGCCCGGTCTGCGGCAAGCATGACTTCACGCCGATCCGGAAGTTCAACCTGATGTTCAAGACCGCCATCGGCGTCACCGAGGACTCGTCCTCGACCTGCTATCTCCGTCCGGAGACGGCGCAGGGCATCTTTGTGAACTTCGCCAACATCCAGCGCACCACGCGCCGCAAGCTGCCGTTCGGCGTTTGCCAGGTTGGCAAGGCGTTCCGCAACGAGATCACGCCGGGCAACTTCACGTTCCGTACCCGCGAGTTCGAGCAGATGGAATGTGAGTTCTTCTGCAAGCCGGGCACCGACCTCGAGTGGTTCGCCTACTGGAAGGAGTACTGCGTCAACTGGCTGAAATCCCTCGGCATCCATGAGGAAAATCTCCGCCTGCGCGACCACGAACCCGCTGAACTGGCGTTCTATTCCCGCGCCACGACGGACATCGAATATGCGTTCCCGTTCACCGATTGGGGCGAACTGTGGGGCATTGCCGACCGTACCGACTATGACCTGAAGCGTCATCAGGAGGCGTCCGGCAAGGATCTGACCTACTTCGATCAGGAGACGAACGAGCACTATATCCCCTACGTCATCGAGCCGTCCCTCGGCTGCGACCGCGTGGCGCTCGCGTTCCTCTGCGAAGCGTATGACGAAGAGGTCATCGACGCGGAGAAGAACGACGTGCGCGTCGTGCTGCACCTGCATCCGGCGCTCGCGCCTTATAAGGCGGCCATCCTGCCGCTGAGCAAGAAGCTGGCCGAGCCGGCGAAGAAGCTCTTCCAGGATCTCTGCCCCGACTTCATGCTCGACTACGACGAGACCGGCTCGATCGGCAAGCGCTATCGCCGCGAGGATGAGATCGGCACGCCGTACTGCATCACAGTCGACTTTGCAACCGTCGGTGACGAGAAGACCCCGGCGGACAACGCCGTCACCATCCGCGACCGTGACACCATGGAACAGGTGCGCGTGCCCATCGCGGAGCTGAAGACCTGGCTGGCAGAGCATACGAAGTTCTAATTTCAAGAAGCCAGGCCATCGCCCTGCCCCTACAAACCGTATCCGCAAAATGTCGCCTGCCCGCCATCATCAAGATAGCGTGCGGCGCGTAGTCGCCAGCGGAAAGGTGAGTAAGTGCGGGCAAATAAGGCCAATTCCATGAGCTGTCACATGATGGCGGCACGGGATGCACTTCCGGTTTTGCACGGCCCCCTTTCTTTTCTTGGCAGATTGAAACCGTTCTTTTCTTTCTGGCAGAGAAAGAAAAGAATGGGTTCAAAAACGGGCCGATGAGGGCATCGGCCCCTACATGGTGCGGCGCAAGACCGGAAACCGGGCAGACAGACCGTCTGCCTCTGCAAAGCCTCGTTTTCTCTGCAAAAGGGCGTGCGCTGCACGTCCTTTTCTGCTATAGTCTATTTTCCGGGAGGACAAATTATGAAAGCCATTATCACGGTCGTCGGGCCGGATCGCGTGGGCATCATCGCGGAGGTCTGCACGCTGCTTGCCGAAATGAAGATCAGCGTCGTCGAGATCAGCCAGACCATCATGGAGGACACGTTCACGATGATCATGCTCGTGAGGAGCACCGAGGGCGCGCCCGCGTTCGACGAGATCCAAAGCCGCCTCGCCGCCAAGGGCGAGGAAATGCAGCTCGCCATCCGCATCCAGCGCGAGGATATCTTCTCCGCGATGCACACGATCTGAGGGCCGGGCCATGCTGAATCATTCTGATATCATGTCCACGGTCGATATGATCGACCATCAGCATCTCGACATCCGCACGATCACGATGGGCATTTCGCTGCTCGACTGCGCGGATCCGAACGCGGAGCGCTGCGCGCAGAAAATTTACGATAAGATCTGCCGCTCGGCGGAGCAGCTTGTGCCGACCGGCTGCCAGATCGAGCGGGAGCTCGGCATCCCCATCGTCAACAAGCGCATCTCCGTGACGCCGATCGCGCTCGTCGCCGGGGCGAGCGAGACGGAGGACTATGTGCCGTTCGCGAAGGCGATGGATGCGGCGGCGAAGAGCTGCGGCGTGGACTTCATCGGCGGCTTTTCCGCGCTTGTGCACAAGGGCTGCACCACGGGCGACCGGCGGCTGCTGGCCGCGATTCCGCAGGCACTGGCCGAGACGGATCTGGTCTGCTCCAGCGTCAACGTGGCCACGACGAAGGCCGGGATCAACATGAACGCCGTGAAGCTGATGGGGCAGATCGTGAAGCGGACGGCGGAGCTGACGCGCAGCCGTGACGGCTTCGGCTGTGCAAAGCTTGTGATCTTCTGCAATGCCGTCGAGGACAACCCGTTTATGGCGGGGGCATTCCACGGCGTGGGCGAGGCCGAGCGGGTCATCAACGTCGGTGTCTCCGGGCCCGGCGTGGTGTACCACGCGCTGCAGAGCGTGAAGGGCGCGCCGTTTGACGAGGTGGCCGAGACGATCAAAAAGACGGCCTTCCGTATCACGCGCATGGGCCAGCTTGTCGCGCAGGAGGCGTCGCGCCGGCTTGGCGTGCCGTTCGGCGTGGTCGATCTGTCTCTGGCCCCGACGCCCGCCGTCGGCGACAGCGTGGCGCGGATTTTGGAGGAAATGGGCCTCGAGACGTGCGGCACGCATGGGACGACGGCGGCGCTCGCACTGCTGAACGACGCGGTGAAAAAGGGCGGATTGATGGCGTCCAGCTCCGTCGGAGGACTCTCCGGCGCGTTCATCCCCGTCTCGGAGGACGAGGGCATGATCGCTGCGGCCCAGTCCGGCGTGCTGACGCTCGAGAAGCTCGAGGCAATGACCTGCGTCTGCTCGGTCGGCCTCGATATGATCGCCGTCCCCGGTGACACGAGCGCGGAGACGATCTCCGCCATCCTTGCCGACGAGGCGGCCATCGGCATGGTCAACTCGAAGACCACGGCCATCCGCCTCATCCCCGTGCCGGGGAAGGGCGTAGGGGAGTCGGTCGAGTTCGGCGGCCTGCTCGGTTCCGCGCCGATCATGCCGGTGCATACCGCCTCGGCTGCGGACTTTATCGCGCGCGGCGGACGTATCCCGGCCCCAATGCAGAGTTTAAAGAACTGAGCTTCAAAATTCGCCGAAGAAGATCTATTGCTCCCCGATTTTGCGGTTGGTAGCGGGGCGCGTTTCGGTGGATTTTCACAGAAAACGGGACCGGATTTGTGCGAATACGACAGTTTTGAAAAGAACCCAAAGAAAGACAACAAAAGGACTGGAAATGTCCGCATGAGTGTTGTATAATAAAGCAGGAAAGCAACACAAACAAACAGCCGTGCCGCTGTAAAACAACACAAAAACAGGCTCCGCGCGGCAGCAAAGGAAGGGAAACACATGGAAAAAACCAAATTGACGCAGCTGAAACTGACGGCTGCGAAGGCCAGACTGCTGGCCGTGGAAATGGTGCATGACGCAGCGTCCGGCCATCCGGGCGGCTCGCTCAGCTGCATGGACGTGCTGACTGATCTCTATTTCAGCCAGATGCGCGTCGACCCCAAGAACCCGCACGACCCCGACCGTGACCGTTTCGTCATGTCCAAGGGCCATTGTTCCCCGGCGCTCTATCCGATCCTCGCGCTGCGCGGCTTCTTCCCGGTTG
>USLX01000043.1 GCA_900555665.1 uncultured Eubacteriales bacterium
ATCCGGATGAAACGCAGACGCCGGAAACCCCGGAGACCCCGGAAAACCCGGAAAACCCGGACGAAACGGCACCGGACCAGCCGGAAACGCCGGAGACCCCGGAACAGAGCGGGCCGGATGACACGAGCGGGACTGATTTTTGGAATTAAAGGAGAAAAGCTATGGAAAAGATGACGGCGAAAGAGGTCGCGGCCGTGGCCGCAAAGGCGCTGGACGCGAAGCTGGGCGTGGACATCCGGCTCATCGAGATCACGGACGTTTCGACGCTGGCGGATTATTTCCTCATCTGCACGGCAACGAGCTCGACGCACGTCAAGACGCTCTGCGACGCCGTGGAAGAGGCGATGGACGGCATCGGCGAGCCGATGGCGAGCCGCGAGGGGCACCGCTCCGGCACCTGGGTGCTGATGGATTTCGGATGCGTGGTGGTGCATGTGTTCACGCAGGAGACGCGCGCATTTTATAATCTCGAGCGCCTCTGGCAGGACGGCAAGCAGGTCAATCTGAGCGGAATTTTGGAAAACGACGCCTGAGACTTGACAAATCCGCCGGATTTGCGTACAATGATTTGGTAATATGGCGAAGAAGGGGAATGCGCCCGGACAATGCCTTTCAGAGAGCCGCCGGATGGTGCAAGGCGGAAGGCAGGACGGATGCTCTGGCCCCGGAGCCTCCCGGCTGAACGAGCAGTAGGCGGGACGGAACGGCACCGTTATTGGCCGCAATGAGGGCCGGGGAACCGGCCAAATCAGGGTGGTACCGCGTAATTTACGCCCCTGACCGTGCGAGGGCATGGTCAGGGGCGTTTTTCGGTTTGGAATGCAGGGGCGGACGATCCTGTCCGCCCGTCCCCGCCGCCGCGGAAAGCCCCCCTCTTCGTAGAGGGGGGAAGATCGCCAACGGCGATCAGGGGGGAGAAGAAAACTCCCCCAGTCATGCTTCGCATGACAGCCCCCTCTTCATAGAGGGGGCCTAACGTAGTGCTTCCCCATTTATCAGCCAAACCGGAACCCAATGAAATGGTTCCGGTTTGGAAAGGAAGAAGGAGACTGCGGATATGGAGTTTTCGCCGCCCCGGCGGAAGCGGAATGGAGCAGACTTCTTCTGACGCAGAGGGGGCCCTTGGACACCATCACAAATACAACAAACAAGAATATTCAACAAAAGGAGTTTGTTATGAAATACGATTTTGCGGCCATTGAGAGCAAATGGCAGAAAAAGTGGGAAGAAACCAAACCATACGCTGCCATCACCGGCGATCCGCGGCCGAAGTTTTACGGCCTGATCGAGTTCCCGTACCCGTCGGCGGCCGGTCTGCACGTCGGCCATCCGCGCCCGTTCACGGCAATGGACATCATCTGCCGAAAAAAGCGGATGCAGGGCTACAATGTCCTGAACCCGATCGGCTTTGACGCCTTTGGCCTGCCGACCGAGAACTTCGCCATCAAGAACCACATCCATCCGGCGATTGTGACCCAGCAGAACATCAAGAATTTTACCCGTCAGCTCAAAATGCTGGGCTATGGCTTCGACTGGGACCGTGTGATCGACACGACGGACCCGGACTATTACAAGTGGACGCAGTGGATCTTCCTGCAGCTCTACAAGAACGGCCTGGCTTATAAGACCACAATGCCCGTCAACTGGTGCACGAGCTGCAAGTGCGTGCTTGCAAACGAGGAGGTCGTCGAAGGTGTGTGTGAGCGCTGCGGCGCGCCGGTCATCCGTAAGGAAAAATCCCAGTGGATGCTCCGTATCACGAAATATGCCGATCGCCTGATCGACGATCTGGACGACGTCGACTATATCGAGCGCGTCAAGACGCAGCAGCGCAACTGGATCGGCCGCTCGACCGGTACCGAGGTTACGTTCAAAACCAATACCGAGGATGACATCACGGTCTACACCACCCGCGTTGACACGCTCTTTGGCGTGACCTACACGGTCATCTCGCCGGAGCATCCGCTGCTGAAAAAGTGGAAGCCGCTGATCAAAAACTGGAATGAGGTCGAAGCCTATCAGGAGGCGGCGGCGCGCAAGAGCGACTTCGAGCGCGGCGAGCTCAACAAGGACAAGACCGGCGTCCGCCTGGAAGGCATCGAGGTCACGAACCCGGCCACCGGCAAGGTCGTTCCGATGTTCGTTTCCGACTATGTGCTGATGAGCTACGGCACCGGCATCGTCATGGGCGTGCCGGGCCATGACCAGCGCGACTGGGACTTCGCGACGAAGTTCGGCCTGCCGATTGTGGAGGTCGTCCGCGGCGGCGACATCACAAAGGAAGCCTTCACGCTCAAGGATGACACCGGCATCATGGTCAACTCCGGTTTCCTCAACGGCATGACCGTCAAGGAGGCCATCCCCGCGATGAAGCAGTACGCCGTCGAGCAGGGCTGGGGCCACGAAAAGGTCAACTACAAGCTGCGCGACTGGGTTTTCTCCCGTCAGCGCTACTGGGGCGAGCCGATCCCGATGATCTCCTGCCCGAAGTGCGGCTGGGTGCCCGTGCCCGAGGATCAGCTGCCGCTGGTGCTGCCGCAGGTCGAGAGCTATGAGCCGACGGACGACGGCGAGAGCCCCATCTCCAAGATGACCGACTGGGTCAACACGACCTGCCCGTGCTGCGGCGGTCCGGCCAAGCGCGAGACCGATACCATGCCGCAGTGGGCCGGCTCCTCCTGGTATTTCCTGCGCTATATGGATCCGCATAACGACAACGCGCCCGTCTCGCACGAAGCGGAGAACTACTGGGGCCCGGTCGACTGGTACAACGGCGGCATGGAGCATACGACGCTGCACCTGCTCTATTCCCGCTTCTGGCACAAGTTCCTCTACGACATCGGCGTTGTCCACACAAAAGAGCCCTATGCCAAGCGCACGAGCCACGGCATGATCCTCGGACAGAACCCGCACTATGTCGGCAATGTCTCCACGCAGGCCGAAAAGGACGCGCTCATCGCGAAATACGGCAGCCAGGCGCTCCGCCCGGCGGTCAAGATGTCCAAGTCCCTCGGCAATGTCGTCAACCCCGACGATGTCGTCAAGGCCTACGGCGCGGACACGATGCGCCTTTATATCATGTTCATCGGCGACTTTGAAAAGGTTGCCACCTGGTCGGATGAGGCTGTCAAGGGCTGCAAGCGCTTCCTTGACCGTGTCTGGAACCTCGCCGACCTCGTGACGGACGAGGAGGGTGTGTCTGAAAAGAACGCGCCGATTATCCACAAGACCATCAAGAAGGTCACAGATGACATCGACACGCTGAAGATGAACACGGCCCTGGCCGCGCAGATGACGATGGTCAACGAGCTCTATTCCAACGGCCTTTCCCGCGGCGACTTTGAGGCGCTGCTTTTGATGCTCTCTCCGTTCGCACCGCACATGGTCGAGGAACTCTGGGAGCAGAAGGGCTACGCCGCGAAGTATGGCAAGATGGCGATGCAGATGCCGTGGCCCGAGTATGACGAGAGCAAGACGGTTGCCTCGCACGTCGAGATGGCCGTGCAGGTGCTCGGCAAGCTGCGCGGTACGATCAATGTCCCGGTCGACAGTGACCAGGAGACCGTTGTGGCCGAGGCGCTCAAGCAGGAGAAGGTCGCAAAGTTCACCGAGGGCAAGCAGATCGTCAAGGTCATCCACGTCAAGAACAAGCTTGTGAACCTGATCGTAAAATGATGCACAGGGTCTGTTGAACATTTTGACGAAAATGGCAAAAAAATTTCTTGACAATTCACGGCCCTCTGAATATAATAATTAGGCCGACGAGTTCGGCCCTGAAAGCAAGCTGGATCTAGCCGCTTGCATCGGAGGGAGGGAAAACAATGTCTGAAGTTCGCGTCAAGGAAGGCGAATCCTTGGAAAATGCTCTGAAGCGTTTCAAGCGCAGCTGTGCAAAGGCTGGCGTTATCGCTGAGGTCAAGAAGAGAGAGCATTATGTCAGCCCCAGCCTGAAGCGTAAGCAGAAGTCTGAAGCGGCTCGGAAGAACAGAAAGAAGTTCTACTAATTCTCCCTTTCCGACTGAATGAAGAAAAGAGCGGCGCCCTGCAAAAGCAGGGCGCCGTTTTTTGCCCATAAGATAGGTTCCCAACCCTCTGGGGGAGCTGGCGCGCAGCGCCTGAGCGGAGCCTCACGATCCCCCAAAAAGAAGTGTCAGTACAAAATAAGTCCGCAGACTGGCGTGGCGATCCCATGGATTTTTTCAGAGTCTCCCATGCGCACACATTGCCAAAAGGCCCCCTCTACGAAGAGGGGGCAGTCATCCAACGGCTGACTGGCGGAGTCCCGCCCCTACAAAACAGTCTTAGCTCTTGCAGGAATCTGCGTCCAAGCGCCCAAAAACATATCCGATTCCCACGGCCTCTGCCAGCGCCAGCTTCTTCCCAAGGCTCTCCTCCGTGTCGTAGAGCAGCACATGCAGCCGTGCACCCTCCGCCCAGTGGCAGCATTGGCAGAGAAATTCCGGGCAAAAATAAGACGGATGCGCGGATAAAATTGCCTCCCGCTCCGCGCGGGAAACGGTCTGTCCGTGCCCGTCGGGGCAGGGGAGCGTAAAGAGCAGTGAGACCGGCGCAAGGTGCAGCCAGAGGCGCGGGCCGAACTGTGCTGCGGCCTGTGTCAATCTGTCTTTCACGGTGCCGCGCGGGCAAAAACAGTCCAGCCAGACCGGCTGCGCGGCCTCCGCATCCGCCGCATCGCGGAGCGCCCCGGCGCCGTCCGCCCCGCCCTCCGGCGACCAGAACGGCGCACCGGGAACCGGAGGCTTCGCTCCGTGCGGCAGCACAAACAGCTCTCCTTCCGGCCTGCCGTCCGTCCAATCAAATCCCACCACGGAAAAAGGGGCCTTGGCTTCCGGCGGAAATGGAAAGACGGTCATAGACAAATGCCCTCCTGATGTGATATACTATAATGGATTTTATGAGAGTGTGAGGGCCGCTATGCCGTTTTCTCTGATTCCCAACTGGATCGTTCCCGGCTTGACCGCACTGACGCCGGAGCAGCTTGCTGCGCGGGGCGTGCGGTTTTTGATGCTGGATTTTGACAATACCATTGTGCCGTATACGACGAATGAGCCGACGGAAGCGATGGCGGCGTGGCTGCGGCGGATGGCGGCCTCGGAGATCGGGCTCTGCGTGGTGTCGAACAGCCGTAAGCCGCGCGTAGTGGAGTTTTGCGGAAAGTATCAGATCGCCTGCATCACGCACGCGAAAAAGCCGTTTTCCCGTGGGATCCGGGAATGCCTCACGTGCTTTTCGCTGGAACCGGCGCGCTGTGCCCTTGTGGGTGACCAGATCTATACGGACGTCCTTGGCGCAAACTGCGCGGGCATGACGTCGATCCTGGTTCCTGCCATTCAGAATCATACGATTTGGCTCAAACTGCGGCACGTTGCAGAGCTGCCGTGGATCATGATAGGAAGAAGGAAGATGCAATATGAAAAACATTGAAAAATATCAAAGCCTGCTGAAGACCGGCGAGGTCGACGCGCTGCTGCTGACGAGCGTCTATAACCGCCGCTATGCCGCGCAGTACGGCGTGGCCGAGGGTGTGGCGGTCGTGACGCGGGAAGGCGCATACTACTTCACGGACAGCCGCTACATCGAAGCGGCGGAAAATCATCTGCCGGACTTTACCGTTCGCATGACGGCACCGCAAAGCAGCGAGATCGAGCGCATCAACGAGGTCATCGGCGAACACACGATCAAGAAGCTCGGCATCGAAGAAGAGGATATGAGCTACGCTGCGTACCTGCGCTTCAATGAAAAGCTGCATGCCGTGCTCGTGCCGATGCAATCGAAGATCGATGCATTCCGCGCAAGCAAAGAGCCCTGGGAGATCGACCTGATGCGTAAGGCGCAGGCCATCACCGACCAGACCTTCTCCGAGCTCTGCAAGATCATCCAGGCGGGCATGACGGAGAAAGAACTTGAGGCCGAGCTGCTCTACCGCCTCTACAAGCACGGCGCAGAGGGCCCCTCGTTTGATCCCATTGTCGTCTCCGGCCCCAATACCAGCATGCCGCACGGCGTGCCTGGTGAGCGGAAGCTGGCCTTTGGCGACTTTATCACGATGGACTTCGGCTGCATCTACGGCGGCTACTGCTCCGATATGACGCGCACGGTTGCGCTCGGCTTCGTCTCTGAGGAGATGGATAAGGTCTATAAGACCGTCCTGAAGGCGCAGCTGGCCGGCATCGCGGTGACGAAGGCCGGCGTGGCCGGGCGGGACATCGACGGCGCGGCGCGCAAGGTGATCGCGGACGCGGGCTATGGCGACTATTTTGGCCATGGCTACGGCCACAGCCTCGGCATTCTCATCCACGAAGCGCCGAATGCCAATACCCGCAACGACCAGCCGATGCCGGCCGGGGCCGTCGTCTCGGCGGAGCCGGGTATCTATCTGCCGGGCAAATTCGGCGTCCGCATCGAGGATGTGACGGTCATCACGGAGACCGGCTGCGAAGTTTTGACCAAGAGCCCGAAAAATTTGATTATTTTGTAAGAATCTCTTGAAAAACGGGGCATCCTATTGTAAAATAACTCTGTTATACGACTGTATTTTTTTGAACCTGAACATATTGGAGGAAAATAGTATGGCAACCATTACCGCCGGCGATTTCAGAAACGGCAAGACATTTGAGATGGATGGCAAGATCATGCAGGTCGTCGAATTCCAGCATGTCAAGCCCGGCAAGGGCGCGGCGTTTGTCCGCACCAAGATGAAGAACATCGTGACCGGCGCCGTCACCGAGACGTCGTTCAACCCGACCGCGAAGTTTGAAGAAGCGTTCATCGAGCGCAAGGACGCTGAGTACAGCTACAACGACGGTGATCTCTATTACTTCATGGATCAGGAAACCTACGACATGATCCCCATTGGTAAGGAGACGCTCGACGATTCCTTCCGCTTCATCAAGGAAAACACCATGTGCAAGCTCATGAGCTATAAGGGCAAGGTCTTCGGCGTCGAGACCCCGAACTTTGTCGAGCTCGAAGTCATCAAGGCCGACCCGGGCGTCAAGGGCGACACCGCCACCAACGTCACCAAGCCCGCCACCGTCGAGACCGGCACGGAAGTCAAGGTCCCGCTGTTCATCAACGAGGGCGACCGCATCCAGATCGACACCCGCACGGGCGAATATCTGGGCCGCGCAAAGGGCTAAGATCACAGGAGATTTATCCGCAGCTTGAAAGGAGACACTACTATGACACTTTCTGAAAAGTCCGCTTATCTCAAGGGCCTGATGGACGGCCTGAAGCTCGACACCGACAAGAATGAAGGCAAGCTGATCGCGGCGATCATCGACATGCTCTCTGATGTGGCGGAGAATGTGGCGGATCTGGAGGATGTGGTCGACTGCATCTCCGACGAACTGGACTGCATCGAAGAGGATCTCGACAACATCGACGAGTATCTGATCGACGACGAGGATGACGACGAAGACGAGGACGACGATTACGAAGACGATTTCGGCGACGAAGATGAGTATGACTTCGGCGACGAGACGCTCTATGAGGTCAAGTGCCCCACCTGCGGCGAGGTCATCACGATCGACGAGGAAATGCTCGACGAGGGCTCGACCAAGTGCCCGAACTGCGGCGAAGAGTTGGAGTTCGACATGGAAGAGGACGAAGAATCCGACGACAAATAAGAAATGAAAAAATGCCCCTGCTCCGCAATCGCGGAGCAGGGGCATTTTATGGTTGTAGGGGCCGATGAAGGTATCGCCCACCTGCAAAAAAGCCGCCCCTCGCCGAGGGGCGGCTTTTTTATACTGATATTCAATTAAAAACTTTCATTCATGGAATGGAAGTTTTTAATAGGAAGATCATTATGAGACGAGATTCCGTGATTTTATCAAAATCACGGAATCGGTTACGCCAAAGGCGGAACCTTTCTGATGAAAGAATTTAATCAGAAAATAGTATTAGAACCATCAAACGTTGAACAGGAAGTTGACGACGTCGCCGTCGTGCATGACATATTCCTTGCCCTCGCTGCGAAGCAGGCCCTTGGCCTTGGCGTTCGCCAGCGTGCCGCAGGCTTTGAGATCGTCGAACGCGATGACCTCCGCGCGGATAAAGCCGCGCTCGAAGTCCGAGTGGATCTTGCCCGCGGCCTGCGGGGCCTTCGTGCCGTTTTTGATCGTCCACGCGCGGCATTCGTCGCTGCCCGCAGTCAGGAACGAAATCAGGCCGAGCAGGGAATAGCTGCACTGGATGAGCCGGTCGAGTCCGGACTCTTCCAGGCCCAGCTCCTCCATGAACATCGCCTTTTCCTCCGGATCGTCCAGCTCGGCAATGTCTGCCTCGAGCTTTGCGCAGATCGGTAGCACCTGGCTGCCCTCGCTCTCTGCCAGCTGCTTGACGGCCATGAAATGCTTGCTCGATTCGGGATCGTTAACCTCGTTTTCGCCAAGGTTTGCAGCGTAGATTGTCTTGCGGAGCGTCAGCAGGTCGCTCGTTGCAATGAGCGCCGCGTCATCTTCGCTGCACTCGAATGTCCGGGCGAGGTTGCCTTCGTTCATATAGTCGCGCAGCGCGGTAAACAGCTCAACCTCGTGATTGAACCGCTTGTCGCCGCCCTTGGCGGCCTTGCTGGCCTTGTCGATGCGCCGCTCGATCATTTCAAGGTCGGCCATGATGAGCTCGGTGTTGATGATCTCGATGTCGCGCAGCGGATCGGTCGAGCCTTCGACATGCGTGACGTTCGGATCCTCAAAGCAGCGGACAACGTGGACAATCGCGTCGCAGCCGCGGATGTTCGCAAGGAACTTGTTGCCGAGGCCCTCGCCCTTCGAAGCGCCCTTGACAAGGCCTGCGATGTCGACAAATTCGATGACGGCGGGCGTGAACTTCTTGGGGTTATGCTGATCGCGGAGCCATTCGAGCCGCGCATCCGGCACGGGCACGACGCCTACGTTCGGGTCAATGGTGCAGAAGGCGTAGTTGTCCGCGGCGACGCCCGCGTTGGTGATGGCGTTGAACAAAGTGGACTTGCCAACATTCGGCAGCCCGACGATTCCTAATTTCATAGTTTTCCCTGTCTCCTTATGATGTCGAAGGTGATTTTCTGCGCCTATTATAATGCAGGGCGGGCCGTTTTTCAATATGGGGACGCGAAAAAGCGGCCCGCGGAATTGGAAACCCTTGACTTTTTTACATCAATGCTTTAAAATACAAAACAGCGCAATCTTCCGCACTTGTGTGCAAAAAAGAGAAAAAAGAGAGGTTCGCAGGCCGCAAATGCGGCAGAGCGACGAGGAAATACGATGAAACATGCAAAAGGTACAAAGAGTTTTGCCAGCCGATGGGGCTTTATTTTGGCGTCCGTCGGCTCCGCCGTGGGAATGGCGAACGTCTGGGGCTTCCCCAACAAGATGGGGAGCAACGGCGGCGGGGCTTTTTTGTTGATTTACCTGCTGTTTGTGGTGATTTTCAGCTTGGTCGGCCTTCCGGCGGAATTCTCCATGGGCCGCCGTGCCGGGACGGGGACGCTCGGCGCGTATGAAAATGCCTGGGCCACGCGCGGTAAGCGCGCAGGCAAGGCCGGCGGGCTGCTTGGCTGGCTGCCGCTGGCGGGCTCGATGTGCATTGCCATCGGCTACGCCGTCATCGTGAGCTATGTGCTCAAGGCACTGGTCGATTCTGTGGCGGGCACGCTCCTGCATGCCGACACGCAGGCCTGGTTTTCTGCCTTTTCCGGCACGCCCTATTCCGTGGTGCCCTATCACGTCATTGTCGTCATCGGGACGCTTCTGACGCTCTTCCTCGGCGCGCACAGCATTGAAAAGACCAACAAGGTCATGATGCCGCTATTCTTTATCATTTTCCTCGTGCTTGCGGTGCGCGTGGCCTTCCTGCCCGGCTCCGTCGAGGGCTATAAGTTCATGTTCACGCCCCGTTGGGAGGCTCTGGCCGACCCGATGATCTGGATCTGGGCGATGGGACAGGCGTTTTTCTCCCTCTCCGTCACGGGCAGCGGCATGATCGTCTACGGCGCGTATCTCTCGAAGGACGAGGATGTCGTCGGTGTCGCGCAGCATACGGCCCTGTTTGATACGATCGCGGCTGTCGTCGCGGCGCTCGTCATCATCCCGGCCTGCTTTGCCTATGGGCTGGACGTCGGCGCAGGGCCCGGGCTTCTGTTTGTGACGCTCCCGGAGATCCTGCAGGATATCCCACTGGGGCAGCTATTCGCAATCATCCTCTATGCGGCGATGATCTTTGCGGGCGTCAGTTCCCTTCAAAATATGTTCGAGGCCGTGGCAGAGTCTCTGCTGCATAAATTCCCAAAGCTCAGTCGGACGGCGGTGCTCGTGATCCTGGCGGTGATCTGCCTGGGCTGCGGCATCGGAATGGAGACGATTGACAAATGGGGCCCGTGGATGGACCTCGTCTCAATCTACATCATCCCCATCGGCGCCACGCTGGGCGCGGTGTCCTGGTTCTATGTGATGAAGAAGGATGCGCTGCTGGATGCAGTGAATACCGGGAGCAAAAAGCGGCGCGGCACGGCCTGGTACAGCATCGGACGCTATGTTTATGTGCCGTTGGCACTGATTCTCTGCTGCGTGGCGCTGTTCATGCATGTGGCGTTCTGAGAGAAACAGACTCCCCTCTGCCGGCTTTGCCCGGCAGAGGGGATTTCCGCAGCCTGCGCCTTGCGCAGACTGCGGGGCGATTGCCCCAATAGAAGTGTCATTGCGAAGTAAATGACCGATGTCACTCGCCCCGCATCATATCGCAGGGTATGCCGAAATCCGCGTTCCTTACGCGCCCGGCTGGTGCGGCAACCCCGTGGATTTTAATGGAGTTCAACGTAGAACAGACGCTCCCAATTGCACTCCTATAAGATCCACGGGATTCTCACGCCAGTGTGCGCACTTATCTCAGAATGACGCTTCTATTTCGGCTTTTGTCCGCTGCGGTGGGAGTTTAAAGGGTTATTTCCCAGCGCGGCGCGAGTAGAGGCGCGCAAGGCCGCCTTCCGAGGTCTCGCGGAAGGCCTGGTTCATGTGGACGCCGGTCTCATACATCGTGCGCACGACCATGTCGAAGGAGATGGTGCGGGTGCCGACGAGCATGTGCGAGAGGTTGGAGGCGTCGATGGCGCGCTTGGCAGCGACGGCGTTGCGCTCGATGCAGGGAATCTGGACAAGGCCACAGATCGGGTCGCAGGTGAGGCCCAGCTGGTGCTCCATGGCAATTTCCGCGGCATATTCCTGCTCCTCGATGGTCAGACCCGTCAGTTCCCCCATGGCCGCTGCGGTCATGGAGCAGGCTGTGCCGATCTCGGCCTGACAGCCGCACTCGGCGCCGGAGATGGAGGCATTGTGCCGCACCAGATTGCCGAACAGACCGGCCACGCCGAGCGCCTGCGCGATTTTGCGGTCGGAAAGCTTATATTTCTGCTGCATATACATGAGCACCGCCGGCAGCACGCCGCAGCTTCCGCAGGTC
Organism: uncultured Eubacteriales bacterium; assembly: GCA_900555665.1. Classification (GTDB taxonomy): domain Bacteria; phylum Bacillota; class Clostridia; order Oscillospirales; family Oscillospiraceae; genus CAG-170. The sequence goes on from USLX01000043.1 coordinate 11,461, forward strand.
GGCGCGGTGACGATGGTGCCGTTGCCGGCGTTCTGCTCCGCGACCGCGAAGGCGTAGGAACAGACAAGCTGCAGCTCACGCACCTGCGGCAGATCGAGCAGATGCGTGCGCTCATAGAGGTATTTCGCCTTGCGCTGCACGTTCAGTCCGCCGGGCAGGATTCCATCGGCGGCGAGACCGTCTTCGACGGACTGGCGCATGACGTGCCAGATGTGTTCGAGGAATTTCCAGATCTCCGGCCCTTCGTTCAGCTCGACGTATTCCGGCAGCGTCACATGCCGCCACTGACAGAAGCGCACGATCTCGGCAAAGGAATTTTCCGGATACGTCTCAGCGTCCTCATGCTGCGCCTCGCCCTCGACGACGATGTCGCCGCCGCCGACGGATTCCACACGGATGCGTTTGGTCTCTTTGTTGTCTTTGTAGGCGATGAGGTCGAGCGTATTCGGGTGCTTCATGTTGCCGGGGTCAATGGAGGCGAAGACAATTTTTGCGGGCAGGGGCGCGAACGTTTCCACAAGGACACGGTCGGTCCCGTGGCCGATGCCGGTCTTGGCCAGCGAACCGTAGAGAATGACCTCGTAGCGGTCTGCTTCCGGCGTCATCTTGCGGAACAGCTTCGCCGCGCGCTCGGGGCCCATTGTGTGGGAGCTGGAGGGGCCCTTCCCAACTTTATACAATGTGCGGATGGACTGCATGGCAGCATTCTCCTTTATGTTGACATATGTTTTTTAATTATAACAAATTCCGTCTGGAATTACAAGCTATTTTGCGCGGTGCAGCGCCTCCAGCGAGAGTTCGCCCGCGAGTTTGAACAGCGCGTCGGCAAGCACCTGCGCCACCGGCAGGCCGGCGTTTTCGGCCACGCGCGTATAAAACTGCAGCGTGGCCGCGTCCAGGGCAATGGGGATGATGATCATGGCAAAGCTCCTTCCATTCAGTAACCCATCTTATGTGCAGGGGATTGACAGGTGTGATAGAATAAATTCGTATAGACTGGTAAATGCCAAAGACAGTTCCGAAAGGATGAGAATACAATGGCGAAAGAAAAAAAAGTAGAGCAGATCACCGATATGGAGGTCGATTTTGCCCAGTGGTACACCGATATCTGCCGCAAGGCGGAGCTGGTGGAGTATGCGAGTGTCAAGGGCTTCACGATCCTGCGCCCGTATGGCTACGCAATCTGGGAGAATATCCAGAGCATCATGGACGCGGAATTCAAAAAGACCGGCCATGTGAACGTGGCCATGCCGGTTTTGATTCCGGAGAGCCTTTTGAAGAAGGAAGGCGAGCTGGTCAACGGCTTCGCGCCTGAGGTGGCGTGGGTCACGATGGGCGGCAGCGAAAAGCTCGAAGAGCGCCTGGCGTTCCGCCCCACGTCGGAGACGATGTTCTGCGACCATTGGTCGAGAGTCCTGCAGACCTACCGGGAGCTTCCGATGCTCTATAACCAGTGGTGCTCGGTCATTCGCTGGGAGAAGACGACGCGGCCGTTCCTGCGCAGCCGCGAGTTCTGGTGGCAGGAGGGGCACACCATCCACGAGACCGCCGAGGAGGCCCAGGCTGAGACCGAGCAGCAGCTCAACTGTTATGCCGACTTCTTCGAAAATGTCCTTGCCATCCCGGTCGTGCGCGGCCGTAAGACCGACAAGGAGAAGTTCGCCGGTGCAGAGGCAACCTACACCGTCGAGTGCATGATGAAGGACCACAAGGCCCTCCAGGGCGCGACAAGCCACTATTTTGGCGACAAGTTCTCCCGTGCCTATAACGTGACCTTCACCGGCCGCGACAATAAACTGCAGTATCCGTTCCAGACCTCCTGGGGCTCCACGACGCGCATGATCGGTGCCGTCATCATGGCGCACGGCGACAACAACGGTCTGGTGCTCCCGCCGAAGATCGCCCCCATCCAGGCTGTCGTCCTGCCGATTGCGATGCACAAAGAGGGCGTCCTCGATGCGGCTGTCAAGGTGCGCGACCGTCTGGCCGCCACCGGACTGCGTGTGAAGATGGACGAGAGCGACAACTCCATGGGCTGGAAGTGCGCACAGTATGAGATGAAGGGCGTGCCGGTGCGCGTCGAGCTCGGGCCGCGCGACATCGAGGCCGGCCAGTGCGTCCTCGTCCGCCGCAACGACGGCGAGAAGACCGTCGTCAAGCTCGAAGATCTCGAGCGTGCCGTCAAAGAGCAGTTGGAGCTCGTGCAGAAGGGCATGTATGAAAAGGCCCTCGCCAACGTGCAGGAGCACACCTATGAGGCCCATTCTCTGGAGGAAGCAAAGCAGCTCCAGGCCGAGCACGGCGGCTTCATCAAGACGATGTGGTGCGGGGAGCTCGAATGCGAGCTGAAAATGAAGGAAGAGGGCGGCATGTCCTCCCGCTGTATGCCGCTGAAGCAGGAATGCTTCGACGACAAGTGCGCCATCTGCGGCAAACCCGCCAAACACTCCATCTATTGGGGCATTGCATATTAAACCAAAATCCCCGGCCGTTTTCAAACGGCCGGGGATTTTTATGCAAAGCAAACAGCGCACGCGGCGCTCTGCCGGAATCAAGTCCGGCCCGTGGCAAGACTGCACACCTTTCTCTGAATGCGCACCACACCCGTTACCTGCACAGCCAGCTCGGAAACGGCACCCTCACGGCACACAGGGTGGACTGCTTAGTGCTGCTTGGTTCCCCACCTGACACGGTTCGCAGATCCCTGTTGCGTAAGACCAAATCTTCAACGCCGCTTATACAGGTCAGACGATACGATACGCACCCTCGGTCAGGAATTCCTCCCCGCTGGAGCGGATTGCGGGTAACAGGGCACCGCTATCTCCCCGAGTAGTGCAGCCTTGCCACGGGCCGGAGCCCGAAAACTCAATCTACTTTGCTCTCCACGAAGTCGACCAGCTCGCCGACCGTCGCGATTTTTTCCTCGATCTCCAGCTCAACGCCGAGCTCCTGCTCGAGATCCATCACCATTTCCACCGTGTCGAGAGAATCGACGCCTAGACTCTCAAACGTGGTGTCGCGGGTGATCTCATCTTCGGAAATGTCCAGCTCAGACGCCAGATAGGAACGAATTTTTTCAAACATGATAACAGCCTCCGTCAAAACGGTAATACATGTAACAACGTCTATGATACGAAAAAATCGCGAGTTGTCAAGTAAAACTTTTTTGAATGCGCGGCCGGCCGCCATTTTGCCGCGGCAGAACCGGCAAAATCAGTTCAAAAAGTCGCGCAGTTTTTTGCTCCGCGAAGGATGGCGCAGCTTGCGCAGGGCCTTGGATTCGATCTGACGGATGCGCTCGCGCGTGACGTCGAATTTTTTGCCGACCTCCTCGAGCGTATGCGGCTTGCCGTCGAGCAGGCCGAAGCGCATGCGCAGCACCTCCTCCTCGCGCGGTGTGAGCGTCCTGAGCACTTCCTCCAGCTGCTCACGCAGAAGCGTATAGCTGGCCTCCTCGGCCGGCTGGGAGGCATCATCGTCCTGAATAAAGTCGCCGAGGTGGCTGTCGTCCTCTTCCCCGATCGGCGTCTCAAGCGAAACCGGTTCCTGCGCGATCTTCAGGATCTCCTCGACTTTCTGGATGTCCATATGCAGCTCGTCGGCGATCTCCTGCGTCGTCGGCTCGCGGCCAAGCGTCTGCACCATCGCGTGCGACGTGCGCAAAACCTTGTTAATCGTCTCCACCATATGTACCGGGATACGGATGGTGCGGGCCTGATCAGCAATGGCGCGGGTGATGGACTGCCGGATCCACCAGGTCGCATAGGTCGAGAACTTATAGCCCTTGGAATAGTCAAACTTCTCAACGGCCTTCATCAGCCCCAGGTTACCCTCCTGAATGAGGTCGAGCAGCTGCATCCCGCGGCCCACATAGCGCTTGGCGATGGAGACGACGAGACGCAGATTGGCCTCAGACATGCGCTTGCGCGCGGCGTCGCGCGTCTTCTCATCGTCGGAGACGAGATCCTTCGCGACCTCGAGCTCCTCCTCCGGCGTGAGCAGCGGGATCTTGCCGATCTCCTTGAGATACATGCGGACGGGGTCGTCGAGCTTGGCGTTTTCATACTCCTCCTCGAGCTGCTTGTCCTGCAATTCAAGCGCCTCAGCCTCAATGGCCTCCATCTCACCGAGCGTGGGGTTGTCGAGCTCTGCCGTGCCGATGAGCTCCAGCACGTCAGACACGTCGATCTCCACGTGCGCGGCCTCCAGCACATCGTAAAACTGCTCGGTCTGCTCCTCCGTGGCGTCCACGGCGTCGAGCGTCTCGACCAGCTTCTTCGATGACACCTTCCCGCTCTTCTTGCTCTCCTCAAGCAGGGCGAGCAGTTTCGCACGGTTTTCCTCAGTGAGTTCCATCTTGCCCAAAAGCTGCATTTCTTTTGTCATCGTCTAACCTCCATACCCGCCGGTTTCCTTCTTCTGCCGTGCCATCTCGAGCAGCGTCTGGCCGCTCCTGCAATGTGTGCGTGTATATTCTTCTTCAATGGTGCGGACGTAATCGTCCACAGCCTGCTCGGAGACGGTCATGTCCTTCCGGTTGACCACCATCGTCAGATGCTCCATTTCCTCGCGGGAAAGTGCGCCCTCGAGCGCGCCCAGCGTCACCGGCGCACCCTGCCGCTGCCGCTCCCGCAGCAGCTCCAGCACCCGCCCAAAGAGCGGCACCGAGCAATGCCCGGCCGCAAGGCCAATATCCGGGATCAGCTCCGGCTCCTTGAGGAGCATGCGGATCAGCCCTTCCTCCGCGACGGCGGAGCGAACGTTATCATAGCGGAGCCCGCGCACAAGCGGCTGTTGCTGCCGGGCCGGGGACAGATCGGCTTCCCGCTGCTTTTTTTCCTCTGCCGCGCGGCGACGCTTGTAGGCCTTCGTAACCTCAAGCTTCATCGCGTCCGCCGAAATGCCCGCAGCCTCCGCCGCGCGCGCGCCGTAAATTTCGCGCTGCACCGCGCTCGGGAACGTAGAGATAAGCAGTGCCGCTTTCTGCAAAAACTCGACACGCTGCTCATCATCGGTCAGATCGTATTTCCGCTTCAGACTCTCGAGCTGATATTCCGCCTGGTTTTCCGACTTGTCGAGGAGCAGGCTGAAGCGGTCAGCCCCGTATTTTTTCAAAAATTCGTCCGGATCCTTCGCACCCTGCATGCGCAGCACTTTCACTCGCAGCCCGACCTTTTCCAGCATCGGGATAGCGCGCCGTGTGGCGTTTTGGCCAGCCTCGTCGCCGTCATAGGTCAGCACGACCTCCGGGACATACTTGGCCAGAATCGCCGCGTGTTCCTCCGTCAGCGACGTCCCAAGCGAGGCCACAGCACAGTCGAAACCGTACTGGTGCAGCGAGATTGCGTCCATGTAGCCTTCCGTCAGGATCATGCGCCCCTGCTTGCTCTTTTTCGCAATGTTCAGGGCAAACAGATTCTTACGTTTGTTAAAGATTTCCGTCTCCGGAGAGTTTAAATATTTCGGCGTCGAATCATCCATCACGCGCCCGCCGAAGCCGATGACATTGCCCCGGATATCGATGA
>USLX01000044.1 GCA_900555665.1 uncultured Eubacteriales bacterium
CCGGAATTCAAGATGCTGTTGCTGAAGTTGTCACTGGATAGGGAGCGGTTAAAGGAATGACTAAGGCTGCATATAGTCGGTTCTTTCTTTGCGAGTAATACATTCAGAGTCAGACTTACACGGAGGATGGCAATATGAATTTCTTCGATTTTATGCGCAACACATTCGTGACAAACGAACCTGTTTGGAACTATTATGGCACAGAAATCTATACTGATCCTGTTGCTTCACCGGGACGGTCCGCACAGTTTATTCAAGATTATTTCTTGCAAGGTCAAAAAGGCGACATTGTCTATGAGTTGGATGCACATCACGACGTGAACATACACGGCATATCGCTCCTGCTTTCCGAATACAGAGCGACTCACACGGTGTCGGCATTCTTCTTGGGGATATTCCTTGAGGATTGTCTGACACAGGGGCAGTGTGGCGCGGATCTCGCGGTGCACGGTGATTTCTTCCCGTTTTCATATCTTTGGTTTCTGACCTGTTTATATCATGATTATGGTTATATTGTGGAAGAAAACTGGAAGCCAAGCTGTAGACGATACAATGAAGCAAGAATATGCAGTTTGGATGGATATTATAGACTGCGTAATATCAAGCGTGAATTAGACATTACATATTCACCGTACCAGCAGATCACTCCGCTGCGCAGAAGTGTGCAGCGACACAATAAATCTCACAGAGAAACGCATGATAGGTCGACAATTATTTCCTATTTGTTGGGCAACAGTCCATCATTGAAGGATGGTCTACAGTTTGCATGCGGAGCAACGGTCACTGGTTTCCGGTATCCGCAAAAACTCCTTATGCAATACTTTTCTTACGGCATACATAGGCTTTTTCCGCCATGCTATAACCACGGTATCATCGGCGGATATCTACTCTTTGACAGGTTGTTAAAAGTATACGAATCTGCTTACAGACATAGATATCCGGAACACGGAGAAGAATATGCTGGCATCGAGTCATTTGAGTGGAGCGGCAAGCACTTTTGTATCGAGCAAATTCCCGTATTTGCCCATATTGCAGATTGCGTCATTTCTCACAACGTTTGGAAAGCAAATGACGCATCAGAAACAGAATATCTGGAGTGCGGGCTGGAGGCATTGGTGGGAGAACGATTCAAAAAGATTGAATTTCAGGAAAACCCGCTGCTGTTCATCTTGGCCGTTGTCGATACGATCGAACCGTATAAAATCTATAGCTCGAAAGCGGCGGATCGGGACGCAGTTCGTATTTGGAAATCCATTGATATCTCTTTTACAAATAATACGTTAACGCTCTCGTCTCGCTATAAATGCCGCCCGATTACAAAAATATACGAGCGAGCAAAAGGATTGGAGGCATGGGTGGATATCGAAAGTATTGAGCTCAGCAGTGATAGAAAAAGCCTTCGTATCAAATTTAAATGACTGAAACCGAAGCGGGGGTTTGAATATGGCGTAGACGATTTATGGTATTCCGATGTTTGAGTGGATGGCAACGAAGCCTTGTACATTTGCTTTTCCTGTTTTTCTCTGTTACAATAAGTCCATAAGGAGGGGAGGACAATGCTGATGAACGCAAACGAATACTTGGAAACGGTGGAACTGGTCAAACAGGAGATCCGCACGGCACAGTATCGGGCAACAGTTCAGGTGAACGGCGAACTGCTTCGGCTGTACCACGCGATTGGAACGGTCATCAACGCGCATAAGGTCTGGGGCAGTAAGTTTGTCGAAAACCTTGCCGCAGATATCAAGTTGTCCTTCCCGGAGATGAGGGGTATTCTGCCCGAAATCTCAAGTATATGGCAAAGTTCGCGGTGCGTTTTCCAGCTGATGAAATTGTGCAAGCACCGCTTGCACAAATCACTTGGTACCATCACATCACACTGATGGACAAGATAAAAGAACCGACAGCGCATATCTGGTACGCGGAACAGGCTGCAAAGAACGGCTGGTCGCGCAATGTCCTTGTCCATCAGATCGAGAGCGGCCTATATCAGCGGCAGGCTTTAGCCGAAAAGGTATCCAATTTTGAATTGCGCCTGCCTTCTCCGCAGAGTGAGCTCGCCATCCAGACGATGAAAGACCCGTACATTTTCGATTTCATTCCGTTCAAAACGGATATGTTGGAACGGGAAATCGAGGAAGCGCTCGTGAAGGACGTGACGAAGCTCCTGTTGGAGCTTGGAACCGGTTTTGCATTCCTCGGAAATCAATATCATCTGAACGTTGGCGGCGACGATTTTTATATAGACCTATTGTTCTACAACCTGAACCTTCGCTGCTATGTGGTGATTGAACTCAAAACCGGTGAATTTAAGCCGGAGTATGCGGGACAGTTGAATTTTTATCTCTCCGCAGTTGATGGGATTTTGAAAAAAGAACAGGACAATCCGTCAGTCGGACTGCTGCTCTGCAAGAGCAAAAATGATCTGGTCGCGGAATACTCGCTGAAGGATATGAGCAAGCCCATCGGCGTGAGCGCTTATCAGGTGACAAGCAAGCTGCCGGAGGAACTGGAAAAACAACTGCCGTCCGTGGAGGATATCCAGAAACGAATCAAGTAAAGCAGCGAAGCCAAAACGGAGATTTGACAGATGCAGAACGAAAAATATCTGGAGCTGGACGCGCTTGCTGCGCCGGACAGCTATGTCGCGCCTCCAACGAAGGAGAATCTGGCTTACGTCGTCCACTTCCGCAAAACCTGCCAGCGGTACCAGATTGTTTTTGCAAAAGCCGATTCGGATGAACGCAACTTCGTGATCCATATGGCAGAGAAAACATTTTTGCAGAAGCGTGCCTGATTTTGTAGTTGATTGGAGCCATTCCGACAAGACGTGTGTTCATCTATAGTGTAGTGAAAACACAAAAAGAAAAGCCATCCAAGCGGATGGCTTTTCTTTTTGGAATCCGGCTCCTGCAGTGCCCCCTGCCGGTCACGATTTTTTGATCGCTATTCTTCCGAAAGTGTGGTAATTTATTTGTGCTGCGAAAAAGGAGGCGGAACACCATGATTTATGTCATGTCTGATATCCATGGGCAGAAGCGGCGGTTTGATTCTGTCATGAGGCAGATCGGCCTGCGGGCTGAGGACACGCTCTATGTCCTTGGCGATGTGATAGACCGAAACCCCGACGGCATCGGGATCCTCCGCCGGATCATGGCGATGCCAAATGCCAACATGCTTCTGGGCAACCACGAACTGATGATGATGAACGCGCTTTATTACCCGCCCCCGGCGGATGAGGACTGCCCGGGATCCTACTATGAACGCAAACAGGCTCTGTGGTATCGGAATGGCGGCCAGGTCACGCACGATCATCTGAAACGCATAAGGAAAACCATCCGGCAGGAGATCTTCGAATATCTGGACAAGCTGCCAGTCAACGCGGAGCTGACGGTAAACGGCAGGCAATACCTCCTGACGCACGCGGCCCCCGTGGACTTATACGAAAGCTACGACTGGAAATACAAAAGTGCACGTGATTTCGCTGTCTGGATGCGATTTGAGAAATTTCCGGTTCTGGAGGGCCGGACCGTCATCTTCGGTCACACGCCGACCCACCATTTTCAGCCCGACGATCCCATGGCAGTATGGGATGCGCCCGGCTGGATCGGGATCGACTGCGGCTGTATGCTCCCCGAAACGGGCAATCCTCGCTCAGGCCTCCGCGGCCGACTGGCGTGCCTTCGATTGGATGATCTGCAGGTCTTCTATTCCGAGGAGCCGCAATACGGCGATCCTGAAGAAGCGGAAAATCAGCGCAGCGGATGCGCGCGGAAGCATACATAGATGTGTTCCTATTGATACAAACGCCCATCATCCCGCCGGATGGTGGGCGTTCTTTTCGCTCCTCCCCAATTCGCCTCCCTGATCCTTGTTGCCCTTGTACAACAGTTTACGGAAAATGCGGTGGGATCTTATTGGAATTACCGATTGCGGAATGGGGCGAAATCGTGTAGTATATTAGCGTGGTAAATCGGTAATTCAATAAAGCAGCACGTGCAGGAAGCTCACCTGCTTCCCGGCCGCTGCGGACCGTTCCGCTTGCAAACCGGACAGAAAGGAGAAACCAACATGAAATCTCTCACCAAACGGGCCCTGTGCCTCTGTCTTTCCCTGATCCTCGTATTTGGTCTTGCCGCCTGCAGCGCGGCGGGCGGCAAAAAAGCGGAGCGGCTGTCTCTCGATGCCCGCCCCGACGCGCCCAGCGAGATCCCGGAGGGGCTCGACATCGACTGGAACGCGCGCTACACCTTCGCAGAGCTGGAAGCGCAGCTCTCCCAAATGGCCGAACAGTATCCCGACATCACCGACCTCTATTCCATCGGCACCACCTGGCAGGAGCGCGATCTCTGGTGCCTGGAGATCACCAACGAGGCGATCCCGGCCGAGGAGAAAACAGGGATCGGCGTCTTCGCCAACATCCACGGCGGCGAACGCGAAAGCGCTTCCTCCGCCATGTACACCGCCTGGTGGCTGACGCTCTGCTCGGACGACGCCTATGTCAAGGGTCTGCTCGACGCCTACACGATCTATGTCATCCCGGTCATCAACCCGGACGGCTATGAGCAGTCCTTCGTCGTCAACACCCGCCCGAACCTGCGCCCGCAGGACGCAAACGGCAACAACATCCCCTTCAGTGATCCCTACACGGACATCGACGGCGACGGCTTCATCGCCACGCTCTATCGCGGCAAGGCGGACGACACGCCGTCGCGGGATCTCCCCGTCTTCGGCATGGAGAGCCCGGACTGGGATGAAAACGGCGTGCTCGGCGACGATCCACGCACCAGCGGGATCGACATGAACCGCACCTTCGATTACCAGTGGAACCGGTATGACATCGAGACGAAGGACGGCCAGCAGGTCGGCAATGTGAACTGGACCACCGCCGGCACCGCCCCCGCCACCGAGCCGGAGATCCAGGCGCTGCAGCGGTTTTTGTACACGCACGACATCGACGCCCTCGTCTCGCTGCACACCGGCATCCAGTCCGTCCTCTACCCGTGGTGCTATCGCGCCTACGACGCGGAAAACCCCGACGACGCCGAGATCCCGTTCATGAAGCAGACCGCCTCCCAGATGGCGCAGGCCTTCCAGGACTACACCGGCCGCGGATTTTACAGCATGAGCTCCAACGAGGATTACCCCACCGCCGCCGAGCTGATCGACTACGCGTACGGCCGCTACAACATCCACGCCTACACGATCGAGGTCTACAGCCCCGGCAAGTCGGAGAACGGCGATATCAGCAGCTGCAAGTGGGAAAACACCATGCCCGAAGCGAAGTGGGTCTTCTACTCCCGCGACGAGATCCGGGACACGCTCGGTCTGGACCCGGACGCCATCACCGACAAGGACGGCGTGGGGCTTGCCGCCGACGAGGGGCTCTGGTTCTATACCAGCCCGACCAACCAGATGGTCAGCCGCGCGCCCGAGGAGCAGGACGTCATGGTCCGCGGCTGCCGCGACGCCATCCTGACCATGCTGGAAAGCGAGCCCAGCGGAGCCGGCTATCAGAACCCGGGCTTTTACAAGTAACGCTCCCCAGAAACGACAAAAAGAACGCCATCCGCCCGGATGGCGTTCTTTTTCTATGCATGCGTTTACCCCATCCCCTGCAGGACGGCTGCGGCGCGGTCGGGGTAGTCGGTGATCAGGGCGTCGGCGCCGACGCTGGCGAGGTAGGCGAGGTCGGCTTCGTCATTCACGGTCCAGTACTGCATGGCAAGGTCATGCGCATGGGCGAAGTTGATGATGGTCGTCGTTCCCAGATTCAGGCCATAGCTCTCTCTTGCGTCGCCGAAGGGCAGCTGGAGCACGTCGTAGGAGCAGGTGAAATCCTTTTTGCCGGTCAGGGCGGCAAAATAGAACTGCACGACCTCCTCCGGGCTGGCGCTGCGGTGGGTGTCGGGGTAATTGGTCGTGATGTAGGCCGCGACCTCGTCGCGGAAGCTGCCGATGATGACCCGGTCGAGCAATCCCCGCTCTTTCAGCGTCGCGTACAGCTGATCCGCCGCGGCCAGACCGGTCTCGCCGCCGTCCTTGATCTCAATGATGTAGCGGAATTCCCCGGCCGCGGTCAGATAATCCAGCACCTCGTCGAGGGACAGGATCCGCAGTTCGTCCGGCACGGCCTCGCCGTGCAGGCCGGCATACGGCGCCTCGCCCGCGTCGGTCACAAACTGCGTCGCCATGTTCAGCTGCTTGAGCTCTGAGAGCGTCTTGTCGCGGACGAGGACGTTCTCCGCGCCGAATACGGCCGGTGCGTCCGACACGCGGTCCAGCGTGGCGTCGTGCGAGAGCACCAGAATGTCGTCCGCCGTCATATGCAGGTCAAATTCAAAATAATCCACCGCAAAATCCGGATTTCCCACGCAGCCGCGGAACGCGGCCAGCGTCTCCTCCGGATAATCGCCCGCGCCGCTGCGGTGCGCCGAAATTGCCGTTTCGCCGGTGATGAAGGGGTTGTCCGTGTCGTACCGCTTCACGTTTTTCGGATCCGACCTGTGGAAAAACTGCGCGATGCCGACGATCGCGATCACCAAAACCACACACAGCAGCACCAACAGGCATCTGCCGATCACTTTCCATGCTTTCACTGTCATTCTCCTAACTGTCGGTTTTTGTATCAGGAACATTATAGCATACCAGCCGCGGCTGTCACGTAAAATGTTTCTTCATTCTATCTGAAGTTTCTGCGCAGGTTCTGCGGCGGCTTTTCCGGCGGGGCGTTGCAATCGGGGATGGACTGTGGTACTGTAGGGGTATCAGATCCCTGCACAGGAGCAGCGGCCGGATTTACGGACCTGCAAAGATGAAGGAGGAACCAGCATGCTGAACAAATTCTGCAAGAAGCCACTGTATGAAGTGACGCGCACGATGGCGCGGGTCGCCATGGGCGTACAGAAGGCGGAGACGGTCATCAAAAACGCCCGTCTGGTCAACGTCTGCACGGCGGAGATCCAGGAAGGCATCGACGTCGCGATCGCCGAGGGCCGCATTGCGCTCGTGGGCGACGCATCGCACTGCATCGGGCCGGAGACGAAGGTCATCGACGCGGGCGGCCAGTACATCGCGCCCGGCTTTATGGATGGGCATATCCACGTGGAATCGTCCATGCTCTCCGTGGGCGAATATGCGAAGGCGGTCGTCCCCTGCGGCACGACCGGCATTTTCATGGACCCGCATGAGATCTGCAACGTCTGCGGCAAGGACGGCGTCCGGATCATGATCGAGGACGCGAAACGCTCCCCGCTCAAGGCCATGTCGAACGCGCCCTCCTGCGTGCCGGCGGTCGCCGGGTTTGAGGATACCGGCGCGGCGATCCGCGCGGACGATATCCGCGAGATGATGACCTGGGACGGCATCATGGGTCTTGGCGAGATGATGAGCTTCCCGAACGTGATCGGCGCGGAGGAAAACATCCACGCAGAGCTGGCCGAGACGCTGAAGTCCGACAACATCATCACCGGCCATTTCTCCATTCCCGACACCGGCGCTGCGCTGAACGCCTACATCGCCTCCGGCATCCGCTGCTGTCATGAATCCACCCGGGCCGAGGACGTGCTGGAGAAGATGCGCCACGGCATGTATGCGCTCATGCGCTACGGCAGCGCCTGGCACGATATGCCGGTCATCATCAAGGCCGTGCTGGACAACAGGATCGACGACCGCTTCGCCTGCCTGATCTCCGACGACACGCACCCGGACACGCTCATCAACGAGGGCCATCTGGACCACATCGTCCGCTGCGCCATTAAGGAGGGACTCGACCCCATCAAGGCGATCCAGTATGTGACGATCAACGTCGCGACCTGCTTCCGCATGGACCACGAGATGGGCAGCATCACGCCGGGCAAGTGCGCGGACATCGTGTTCTTTGACGATCTGCAGGACATCCGCATCACCCGGACAATGATCGACGGCGACGTCGTGGCGGAAAACGGGCAGATGTGCGTGGAGATCGGGCCCGCCAACTTCCCGGAGCATGTGTTCCACACGATGCACGTCGGCCACCCGATCACGGCCGAGAGCTTCCGCATCGCCGCACCGGCCGGAGCCGGCAAGACGGTCAAAACCCGCGTGATCGAGATCATCCCGAACCGCGTGGGCAACTACGAGCGGCTGCTCGACCTGCCGGTCAAGGACGGCTTTGTCGAGCCGGACGCCGGGCAGGACGTCATGAAGATGGTCGTCTTTGAGCGCCACCACGAGACTGGCACGAAGGGCGTCGGTTTCCTCAAGGGCTTCGGCTTCAAGAAGGGCGCGATGGCGCAGACCGTCTCCCACGACGCGCACAATCTGCTGGTCGCGGGCACGAACGACACGGATATGGCGCTGGCGGCCAACACGCTGGTCGAATGCGGCGGCGGCATGTGCGCGGTCGCGGACGGCAAGGTGCTGGCGGTGGTGCCGCTGCCCATCGCGGGCCTGATGAACGATCTGCCCGTGCGCGAGATGGCGGAGCTGGTCGCGAAGCTCGACGCGGCGTGGAAGCAGATGGGCTGCGTGATCAACTCGCCGTATATGACGATGGCGCTGGTCCCGCTGGCCTGCCTGCCGGAGCTGCGGCTGACCAACCGCGGTCTGGTCGACTGCCGGACGTTCCGCTTCGTCCCGCTGTTTGTGGAGGAATAACGAAAAACCGGGCGCGGGAAGCCTTTCCGCGCCCGGTGCTGCAAAAAACCGCTGCCCGAGGGCAGCGGTTTTTGTATTATCTGCGGATCAGCAGGACGGACAGGTCGTTGACGTTGGTGCCGGTCGGGCCGGTCAGGATCAGACCGCCGCAGGCCTGCAGCGCGTGGTAGGCGTCGTTATCCTGCAGCACGTCAGGGATCGAAATGCCCTTTGCCGCCAGCGCCGCGCAGGTATCGCCGTCGCAGTAGCCGCCCGCGGCGTCGGTCGGGCCGTCGGTGCCGTCGGAGCCAAAGGAGAAGACAGCGGTATCGCGCAGACCGGCGATCTCCTGCGCGGCGGAAAGCGCGATCTCCTGATTGCGGCCGCCAAGACCGTGGCCGGTCAGATGGACGACGGTCTCGCCGCCGGCGATGTAGGCGAGCGAGGCTTTGCTGTCCTGGTGGCACTGCGCGATGGAGGCCAGGAAGCTGCCCGCGTCGCGCGCGGTGCAGCGCAGGCTCGCCGTCAGGATGACGGGCGTGTAGCCGAGCGCCCGGGCCGTCTGCTCGGCGGAGGCGCACAGCTGGCGGACGCTGCCGGTGATGTGGGTCTCGACGTTCGTGAGCGTCTTCGGCGTCTCCTGCGCCAGAAGCTCCAGCGCGCGCTCGGAGAGCCGCAGGCCGTATTTTCGCACCACCTCCAGCGCCTGTGCGCAGGTCGACGAATCGGGATAGGCCGGGCCGGAGGCGATCATATCCAGCGGATCGCCCAGAATGTCGGACAGCACGATGGAAAAGACCTTCGCGGGCAGGCAGCGCTCGGCGAACCGGCCGCCCTTGACCGCGGAGAGGCGCTTGCGCAGCGTGTTCATCTCCACGATGTCCGCGCCGCAGGCGAGCAGCTGCTTCGTGACGTCCGCCATCTCCTCCGCGGGGACCAGCGGGCTTTCAAACAGAGCAGAGCCGCCGCCCGAGAGCAGGAACAGCACGGTATCCCGCTCGGTCAGTCCGCTGACGAGCTCCAGTGCGCGGCTCGTGGCGCGGTAGGAATTCTCATCCGGCACGGGGTGGCCCGCCTCGAACAGCTCCAGCGCACCGATGGGGCCCTTGACATGGTCGTATTTTGTGATGACTGCGCCGCCGGTGATCGCCGTGCCCAGCACGTCATAGGCGGCCTTGGCCATCTGCCAGGCGGCCTTGCCGGCGGCGATCAGGACGAGCTGGCCCTCCGGCTTCTGGAACTGCTCCAGCGCGCGGCGCACGGCGGAATCCGGCAGCGCGTCGGCCAGCGCCTTGTCGATGATGGCCTGCGCGTCTTGTCTGAGAGTTTGCATGATAGTTCCTCCTTCGCTTGGGGGCATTCTATTCGTTGTCCCCATTATAAAAAGCATCCCGGGAAAAAGCAAGGACGAAAAGGGTTAAAAAGCGGGTTAAAACAGGGTTAAAAAAGTTAAAAAGCAGGGGATGGGCGAACCCATCCCCTGCGGGGAATCAGAACGATCAGTGCAGGAACAGGGACACGATAAACACGCCGATGATGGACACGACGCCGATGACGAGCGTGCCGAGCGTCTGCGTCTTGTAGCCGTCCTGCGGGGTCATCTCACCGAAGTTGGTGACGACCCAGAAGTAGGAGTCGTTCGCGTGCGACACCGTCATGGCGCCTGCGCCGATGGCGATGACCGTCAGGCAGGACAGCGCCGGGGAATCCAGCCCCAGGACCGGCAGCAGCGGCGCGACGATACCGGCCGTGGTGGTGATGGCGACGGTAGAGGAGCCCTGCGCGGATTTGAGGATGGCGGCCAGCAGGAACGGGAAGAAGATGCCGATGCTCTCGAAGATCTCCGCGTTGGCCTTGATGAAGTTGACCATATCGGAGGACGCGATGACCTTGCCCAGCACGCCGCCGGCAGCGGTGACGAACAGGATGGGGCCGACGGTCTTCAGCGTGTCGTCGGTGAGCTTGTAGAAGTCCTTGCCCTTATTGGCGGCAAAGAGGCTGATGATGGCGATGACGCAGCCGACAGCCAGGGCGATGATCGGCGTGCCGAGAAAGCTGATGAAATCCGCCTTGACGCCCGCCATGGAAAACGCGGAGGCCAGGCCCATCAGGATGATGGGGAGGACGATCGGCGCAAATGCGAGCCAGCCGCTCGGCAGCTTGCCGAACTCGGCCACGAGCTGCTCATAGGTCTTGACGTCGCCGTCCGCGACGATGTCGTCGGCAGCCTTGACCTTCTTGCCGATGTACTTTGCGAAGAAGTAGCCCGCGACCAGCGGCGGGATGGAGCACAGAGCGCCAAGGCCCATGACCAGCAGCAGATTATCGCCGCAGCCCAGCGTACCGGCAGCCGCGATGGGGCCGGGTGTGGGCGGGATGAAGCAGTGGCTGATGTACAGGCCCATGGACAGTGCGACGGACATCGCGACGCTCGACGCGCCGGTCCGGCGGGCCATAGCCTTGCGGATGGGGTTCAGAACGACGAAGCCGCTGTCACAGAACACGGGGATGGAGACGATCCAGCCCATGAGCTCGATGGCAAGCTCCGGATGCTTTTTGCCGACGAGCTTGACCACGCAGTCGGCCATTTTGAGCGCCGCGCCGGTGCTCTCAAGCAGCGTACCGACCAGAGCGCCGAAGATGATCACGATGCCGATGCTCGAGAACGTGCCCGAGAAGCCGGCGCCGATGACATTGGCAATGCCGCTGACGGTTTTGCCGTCGGCGTCCGTGGTGTTGACCAGCGGAATACCGGCGATCAGGCCGAATACCAGAGAAATGGCCATGATCGCGAGGAACGGATGGATCTTCAGCTTGCTGATGCAGAAGATCATCAGTGCGATGGCAAGAATGAAGACAATGATCAATCCAATGCCAGTCATAGATGTTTCCTCCCTGTTTTTCTCTTTTTATGGGTTTTTGTGGGGCATTTCCCATGCACACAGTATAGCAGTGCCGCCCGAAAAATCCATATCGAAAAGCAACAAATTTTTTCTGATTTTCTGTTGAAAATCACAAGCAGTTCCTGCATATCAAAAGCAGAGATACCTGTGGAACGCAGGTATCTCTGCTTCGATCAGTGTCTATCGAGGCGGGCGATCACGCTCCGTTCCTCAGCTTTTATCCGTGCAGTATTTCCAGCAACGGTAGGACAGCACAATCATTTGCTCCAAGCTGACATTTTTGTCGGGGCAAAAGTCTCCGCGGCTGTCTCCGCCCAGAATGCCCATCACGGACAGTGCATGCACGGCGTCGAGTGCCCATGCGGAGATCTCTTTTTCGTCTGCATACGGCCGCGTCTGCAGATCATCCGGGATCAGTTGTTTCCCCGTTTCCCGCTCCAGATACTGAAACAGCCGATACAGCATCGCCGCGTATTCCTCGCGCCTGATATGATTTCCCGCGCCAAAGCTCCCGTCGGCATAGCCGGTCACGATCCCCGCGGAATAGGCTTTTTCCGCCTTTTCTTCGAAGAATGTATTTTCCATGTCTGGAAATACACCTTCCGCGGTATTCGGCAGTTCCTTTTGCAAAACCGTCTCCGTGAGCTTCACGAGATACCAGACCGCCTGTCCGCGATTTCCCGCGCCCCTCAGATCGCCATGCAGAGCGTCCGGAAGGATCCCCGCCTCCTCCGCCGCGAATGCCTCCTCCTTCGCCCACGGGCTGAGCACAGGCTCGTCATTTGCCGACGCAGCACAGCAAAGCATCATAAGCATCCCGCTCAGCATTGCTGCTAAAAGAAGATGCCTTACAATGGCGCTTCTAACTCTCCCATTTTTACTCGATAAAATACAAAGGTGCGTTTTCATTGAGTATCTCCCTTTAATCATACTGCCAATCATCAAATATTTCATCTGGTCTTATTTACGCGCTCACTTTCTTCCTTTTTTTATATATATAAGCGTGAGCAGCAAAAAACCACAATGATCCTTGCTATACTTTTTAGCACTTCCTCGAGCGGCGCTCCTTTGTAGCTTAGCAGCCACAGCAAAACCGCCCCTGCAATCGCCAGTATCGTCAGTACTGTTTTTTCGTTTTGTTCATGGTGAATTAATTGCTTGTTAATCTTTCCACTCAAAATCAAATCCGTTTTCATTTGGATCCGGCATTTCGACAACATCGTACTTTACGTTGTCACCTTGATTGTCCGCCTCATCAGCTTTTTTGTTTTCCGCTGCAAACCATACGCAGGCAAAGGCGATCACGACGATCGCCAGTGCGATCGCGATGGCCCTGATTTTTTGCTTTTTCTCACCTTCCTTTCCCGCGGGGGCCTCGTCCGGGTTTCTGTCGGCTTCGGGCTTTGCTGCTTCAGGGGGTTCCCCGTCTGCGGTATCGCCGAACAGCCAGTCCAGCGATACGCCGTAGAGCTTCGCCAGCGCCTTCAGCTTGTCCATGGTCGGCGTTGTATCTCCGCTTTCCCAGCGGGAGACCGCCTGCCGGGACACGCCGAGCTGATTGGCCAGTTCCATTTGCGAGAGTCCGGCCTTGTTTCTTGATACGATCAGTTTTTCTCTGAGCGTCATACCCTTCACACTCCTGATTTTACATGAATATTCTGTCAAAAGTAAACCACATGCGGGTTGCACGCAGGCAACCCGGCGTTGCCTCCTGCTGATTGCGGTCTTTTTCTCTGCCGAAAGCGCCGCGCCCCGCGCTGCTTTTGGCGGCGCGGGGCGGTTGTCGGTTTATGTGTTGGCGGCCGCGAGGATGGCGGCGGCGTCCGGGAGCCGGGTGATGGGGACGAGGGGCTGCGGCTCGTCCGTGAACGAGCCGATGGGCTTTTCGAACCAGACCACGTCGCGCCAGCGGCCGTTTTTGTAGCCGGTATTGCGGTAGGTGCCGAGCACGCGGAAGCCGAGCTTTTGGTGCAGAGCGCTGCTGGCATCGTTCGGCATGGTCACGACGCCGTAGGCCGTGCGCACGCCCTGCTTCTGCAGCAGCGCGAGAAGGACGGTATAGAGCTTCGTGCCGAGCCCGCGCCCGGCCGCGTCGCGGCTGACGTAGACCGACAGCTCCGCGTTCCAGCCGTAGGCCGCGCGCTCCTGCGCGCGGTGGGCGTAGGCGTAGGCCAGGACGCGCCCGTCCTCCTCCGCGATCAGCCAGGGATAGACCGCGCCGTAGCTCCGGATGCGGCCGGAAAACTCCGCCTCGGACGGCAGGACCGTCTCAAAGGTGATGGACGTATCGATATACTGCGCGTAGACGGCAAGACAGGCCGCGGCGTCGCCGGGGTCCGCAAATCGGATGTGCATGATCTGCCTCCCGCCCCTTCAGGGCACGATGATATCGATGGCGCGGCGCTCGTTGTGGATCTCCACTTCCGTGACGCTGCCGCCGAATTCTCCGTCGACGGTCCAGGCGACCGGCTCGTCGAATTCGAACCGCAGCGCGCCCGTCTGTGCGGAGATGAACGAATCGTTGTCGAAGTCCAGCCGCAGCGCACGGGTCGCGGCCAGATTGAACTCCGCCAGATTTTTTGTCGCGCGGACCAGGATCATCTCATACAGGCCGTCGTTGAGCGAGATGCCGAGATCCCGCGTGGTCTTGAACCCGCCGACGGAGGTCGTGCTGGTCACGAGGCCGACGAGCACGTCGGCCTCCTCCTGATGATCGTCATAGTACACGCGCACGTGCGTGGGCTTGAGCCGGCCGAGCGCGCCCGCGCCGTTCATGATGTAGGCAAGACGGCCCCAGATGCGCTTATCCTCCTGCGGGGTCTCATACGGCACGTCGGTAAAGATGCCGAAGGCCGCCACATAGGTGAAGAACCGGTCCGGCCCGAACGAGCCGATGTCCAGCGGGAACGGATGCCCGTCCATGATCTCCTGCGCCGCCCGGACGGTATCCTTGGACAGCCCGAGCGTGGAGGCCACGTCGTTGACGGTGCCGCCGGGGATATAGCCAAGCTTCGGCCGCTTTTCATACGGCAGGGCCATGAGACCGGAGACCGCCTCGTTGAGCGTCCCGTCGCCGCCGGTGCAGACGATCAGATCGTACTGCGCGCCGCGCGCCGCGATCTGGCGCGTCAGATCGCGCGGGCCGGTGGTCATATGGACCGTGACCTCATAGCCGCCAGCGGAGAAGATCTCCAGCACCTCCATGAGCGTGCCGCGGATCTCCGCGTGGCCGGCGTTCGGGTTGATGAAAAACAGTAATCGCTTCATGCGGAAGGACCTCCCGGCGGGCCGCTCAGTTCTGCAGGATATCTGCGAGCGCTGCGTTCTGCACGCTTTCGGCCGACTCGAACTTCGCGGAGACCTCCTCCGAGACGTCGGCAGAGAGCTTGTTGAGATAATCGCTCTCGGCGCGGACATACCAGTACGGATGCTCGCAGACGGACGAGAAGTACATGACGTGATAGCCGTACTCGGTCTTCACGATGCCGGTGTCGCCGGGCTGGCGGGCGGCGTCGAAGCACCAGGCGTCGAACGCGTCGACCATCTGGCCGGGATAGACCTCCTCATACAGCCCGCCGTTGGAGGCGCTGCCGGTATCGGCGGAGTTTTCCGCAGCCAGGAAGGCAAAGGAATCCTCGGTATGCTCGCCGGCCTTCCACTCGTCGAGCAGGGACTGCGCCTTCTGCTCCGCGGCGGTCCAGGCCGCGTCGGTGTAGGTGCCGTCGTCGTTCTTCTCCTCGGGGACGATGAGGATGTGGCGCACGTTCACCATGTTGACGTCGCTCTTTTCGATCGAGCTGGCGGCATAGGTGTCGGCGTTCTCATCAAAATAGGCGCTGATGTCGGCCTCGGTGTAGGTCTTCGCCTCGACGAGCGCCTGCAGGTAGGCGGACGCCGTCAGATAGCGCTCGACAAAATCGTGGTAGCCGGTCATGGTCGCGGCCGGGCCATAGGCCGTCTGCAGATAGGCATCGGCGCTTTCGTAGCCGTAGCTTGCCGCAGAGACGGTGACGGTATTGCTCAGGCCGTCGAGATAGTCCTGATCCTCCTCGCCGAGCTGGAAGCCGCTCAGCCGCGCGTCCTGCCAAAGGGCGGAGACGCTCTTATAGGTGCTGACGGCGCCCTGCAGGAAATACTGCTGCCAGGTGAGCGTGTCGTCAAAAACGCACATCTGCTGGTCAAAGGGCTTGGTGGTGTCGATGAGATAGGCGGCGTAGGAGCTGTAGGTGCTGGCGAAGGAATAGTACTGCTGCCAGTAGTAATACGGCAGATCCCGGTTCGTCAGCCGGTCGTCGCCGCAGCTTGCGACCTCAAGGTCCAGGACCTCGTCGGTCAGGGCCTCGGCATCTACGGTGTAGCTCACACCGTTGCCGTCGGTCTGGGTGTCTTCCTCGCCGGTCTGGCCGTTGGTCTCATCCTCCGCGCCGGGCGTCTGGTCGTCCGGCTGGGCATCGTCCGGGGTATCGGCGGGCTCGGAGATCGTGGCGTCGCCGGGCTGGTCGGCGTCGGGGGTCGTCTGGCTGGGCTTGATCGTCAGGATCAGCACGAGCGCTGCGGCGATGACCACGGCTGCCGCGCCGAGGATCCACGGCAGGGGGGACTTTTTCTTCTGCTGCGGCTCCGGCTTTTCCGCGTTCAGCGCGTCCTGCGCCTCGGCGTCTTCGCCGGTGATGGTAAAGGAAAGCTCTTCGCCCTTCTGCGGGTCCTCCTGCATGGGAGCGCTGCTGGTCTTTTCGTCCATGATGTGTTCCATCCTTCCAAGTTCTATGGGCAGCACCGCCGAAGCGCGCGGGCGCAATGGGCAAAGCTGCCTGTGGTGTCCCATAAGCATACCACAAGCGGCCGTCGTTTGCAATCGCACGGCGGGCGTTCAGATTTGAACAATTATTGAATTTTCACCCGATAATTTCTTGACAAGCGCGGGAAAAGTGGGTACACTGTAGCTGGAATATGCGATGAAAAGGACAAGTACGGGCTTCTGAGACGCAAAGAGAGCTGCCGGGCGGTGTAAGGCAGTGGTGACGGGCCCCGAAGATCCCCTTGGAGCAGCCGGGGCGAACGGGAGCTTCCCAAGTAAGCCCGGACGGGACTTC
The DNA here is from genome assembly GCA_900555665.1 of uncultured Eubacteriales bacterium. Classification (GTDB taxonomy): domain Bacteria; phylum Bacillota; class Clostridia; order Oscillospirales; family Oscillospiraceae; genus CAG-170. The sequence continues at coordinate 16,613 of USLX01000044.1, forward strand.
CCGTTACAGAAGACGAGTGTCCGCAGGCGCGTGCGCGTGCGGGAATTCAGGTGGTACCGCGGTAATTTATCGCCCTGAGCTCTGGCTCAGGGCGCGTTGTTTTTTCAGGAGGAATTATGGAATACAAACAGACACTCAATATGAACAAGTCGGGCTTCCCGATGCGCGGCGGTCTGCCGATGCGCGAGCCGGACATGCTGAAGCACTGGCAGGAGCTCGATCTTTACAACGAGCTGCTCAAGAAGAACGAGGGCAAGCCCCTCTTTGCCCTGCACGACGGCCCTCCGTTCTCCAACGGCGCGCTGCACATGGGCCAC
>USLX01000045.1 GCA_900555665.1 uncultured Eubacteriales bacterium
AAGCTATTTTTTTACCCCCGGCATAGCCGGGGGTTGTCTTTGGTACAACCAAAACAGCAAGTCCCCCGACCGCAGCTTCCTGCGGCCGGGGGACTTGTCTATTCGGTAAAAGCGTTCTCCGTTCCCGGAGTGCAGAATTCACGTTCGCCTGCCAAGGTGAAACTCCGGCTCTTCGCCGCGGAATAAGCGGCAGATATTGCCCCGGTGCATCACAAGCACCAGCACCCCCGTGAACACCGCAAGTGCAATGAGGATGGGCTCCTTTGTAAAAAACGGCGTCGCCGCAGCCAGAACCACCGCGCAGGCCATCGAGCAGACAGACGCGCGCTTCGAAACCAGCGCCATCAGGCCGAACACCGCAACCAGAATCAAAAACAGCCGCCAATCGATCATCAATCCAACCGCCGCCCCGGCAGAAACGGCCTTGCCGCCCTTAAATTTGAAGTAGACCGGAAAGCAGTGCCCCAGCAGACACGCAGCCCCGCCGATGGCCAGCCCGGTCACGCCACCGAGCCAGCGGCCGAGGAGCATCGCCAGAATGCTTTTCGCAAAGTCGCCCGCAAACGTCAGCACGCCCGCGCCGAGCCCATAGACCCGCGCGGCGTTCGTCGCGCCGGCGTTGCCGCTGCCCTGTTGGCGCAGATCGGCATGGAAGATGTATTTCGTGACCAGAATGGACACGCTGATCGAACCGAGCAGATACCCGGCCACCGCACAGAGCAGTAATTTCATAGTAGGCTTCCTCCCATGGCAAGCGCCGCGGGAAGCCGCTGAGGCTGCGGGCGCTTATAGCTCATTCAAAATTTCGCGCGCGACAAAGACGCCGCTCGCCGAGGCGTGGGACAGCGAATGGGTGATGCCGCTGCCGTCGCCGATGATATAGAGGCCTTTCTGCGTCGTCTCCAGCCGCTCGTTCAGGGCGACCTCCATGTTGTAGAACTTGACCTCGACGCCGTAGAGCAGCGTATCGTCGTTGGCCGTGCCCGGCGCGATGCGGTCGAGCGCGTAGATCATCTCGATGATGCCGTCGAGGATGCGCTTCGGCAGGACGAGGCTGAGATCGCCGGGCGTCGCGCCGAGCGTCGGCGTGACGAGGCCCTCTTCGATACGCTTGACCGTGCTGCGCCGTCCGCGCACCAGATCGCCGAAGCGCTGCACGATGACGCCGCCGCCCAGCATGTTAGAAAGCCGCGCAATGGACTCGCCATAGCCGTTGGAATCCTTGAACGGCTCCGAGAAGTGCTTGGCAACCAGCAGGGCAAAGTTCGTGTTTTCGGTCTGCATCGCCTTGTCCTCATAGCTGTGGCCGTTGACGGTGACGATGCCGTTGGTATTCTCGTTGACAACGATGCCGTTCGGGTTCATGCAGAACGTGCGGACGTTGTCCTCAAATTTTTCCGTGCGGTAAACGATCTTGCTCTCATAGAGCTCATCGGTCAGGTGCGAGAAGACGACGGCCGGGAGCTCGACGCGGACGCCGAGGTCGACGCGGTTGGAGAACGTCTCGAGTCCAAGCTCGTGGCAGACCGTCTCCATCCACTTGCTGCCGCTCCGGCCGACCGAGACAATGCACTCACGGCAGCTATGCGTGCCGGACTCACATTCAATCTGGAAGCCGCCGCCCTCAATGGTGCGGATGCCACGAACCGGCGTGTCGAAGAAGAAGTCGACCTTCTGCTTCAGCTCCTCATAGAGATTTTCCAGCACGACAAAGTTGATGTCCGTGCCGAGATGGCGGACGGAGGCGTCGAGCAGGTTGAGCCTATTCTGGATGCAGAGTTTTTTGAACCGGGACCCGGCTGTGGAATAGAGCTTGGTGCCCTCGCCGCCGTGGGTCATATTGATCTCATCGACGTAGTGCATCAGCTCAAGCGCCTGCTTCTTGCCGATGTGTTCATGGAGCGTGCCGCCAAAGTCGTTCGTGATGTTATACTTCCCGTCGGAGAACGCACCCGCGCCGCCAAAGCCGCTCATGATCGAGCAGGTCTGGCATTTGATGCACGACTTCACGCGCTCACCGTCGATCGGACAACGGCGCTTGGAGAGCGGATGGCCCGCCTCGAAGACGGCGATCTTCAACCCCCGATTCTCCTTTGTCAGCTCGTAGGCGGAGAAAATGCCGCCCGGGCCTGCGCCCACAATGATAACATCATAATCAAATTTCTGCATAGTCTTCCTCCTGCCCTCTGGCAGCTGTGATCGGTGGTGAACGGTGGGTGTTTTGGAATGTAGGGGCGGCCAGTGGTCTCCCGCTCAAAGGCCCCCTCTGCCAAGAGGGGGCTGTCTGTGCGAAGCACAGACTGGGGGAGAAGACCGCGCAGGACGATGCTCCCCCCCCCCGATCGCCGCTGGCGATCTCCCCCCTCTTCGTAGAGGGGGCTTTTCGCTGCGGCGGAATTTGGCCTCTGATTATTCAACCGTGACGCTCTTGGCGAGGTTGCGCGGCTTATCGATGTCGCATCCGCGCTGCAGCGCGACGTAATAGGCAAACAACTGCAGCGGCACCACGCTCAGCGACGGCAGGAACAGATCCTCCGTCTCCGGAATCGTGATCAGCGCGTCCACGCGCGAGGCCATCTGCTCCCGATGGCTTTCCGTCGTCAGCGCAAGCACGCTTGCGCCGCGCGCCTTGACCTCGATGACGTTGCTCATCGCCTTGTCAAACAGCGGTGTATACGCGCCGAGCGCCACCACGAGCGTGCCCGGTTCGATCAGCGAGATCGTCCCGTGCTTCAGCTCGCCGGAGGCATATGCCTCGGAATGGATGTACGAAATTTCCTTCAGCTTCAGCGACCCTTCCATGCCGATGGCATAGTCCAGATTGCGGCCGATGAAGAAAATGGACTCATGGTTAAAAAACTGGGAGGCAAAATACTGAATTTTTCCCTGCTCCTGCAAAATCTGCGCGACCTTATCAGGCAGCCGTTCCAGCTCCGCGACCAGTGCCGCATAGCGCTCCTGCGAAATCGTCCCGCGCTCGCCCGCCAGATAGATGGCCAGCTGTGCAACCACGGCCAGCTGCGTGGAAAATGCCTTCGTCGTGGCCACGGCGATCTCCGGCCCGGCCCAGGTATAGAGCACGTCGTCCGATTCCCGCGCAATGGAGCTGCCGACCACGTTGACGATGGACAGCACCCGCGCACCCCGCGCCTTGGCCTCCCGCATCGCAGCCATGGTGTCGAGCGTCTCGCCGGACTGGCTGATGACGACGGCCAGCGTCCCTTCATCCACGATCGGGTCGCAGTAGCGGAACTCCGACGCCAGATAGACCTCCACAGGGATTCGCGTCAGCTTTTCGAGGTTATATTTGCCGACCATACACACATGGTAGGAAGAGCCGCAGGCGATCATGTCGATCTTGCGGATTTTGTTCGCGTCGAGCGTCAGATCGTCCAGCACGATGTGCCCGTCCCGGATGCGGGGGCTGATCGTGCGGCGCAGCGCCTCGGGCTGCTCCATGATCTCTTTGAGCATAAAATGCTCATAGCCGCCCTTTTCTGCGGCGGAAATTTCCCAGTCGATGTGGTGGTGCTCTTTCTCAATGGGCCGCTCCATCGCGTCGTAGACCTGAATGCCCTCGCGGGTAAGAATGGCAACTTCGCCGTCATCCATATACGCCACGTCGCGCGTATACTGCACAAGCGCCGTCACGTCGGAGGCCAGGAAATTCTCTCCCTTGCCAAAGCCGAGCAGCAGCGGCGCATCCTTGCGCGCCGCATAGAGCCGGTCGGGCTCATCGGCGCAGACAATGCCAAAGGCATAGGCCCCCTCGATCCGGTGCAGCACCATGTAAATCGCATCCGCCACCGTATTCGTCTCCGGCAGTCCCAGGCAATACTCCAACAGCTGCGCCACAACCTCGCTGTCCGTCTGAGAGGCAAATTTGACGCCCTTTTCCTCCAGGAACACCCGGATCTCCAGATAGTTTTCAATGATCCCGTTGTGTACCAGCGCGATTTTCCCGTTCTGGCTCAGATGGGGGTGAGAGTTGACGTCGTTCGGCTCGCCGTGCGTCGCCCAGCGGGTATGTCCAATGCCGAGTGTCCCGGGCAGCAGCGTGCCGTGTTCGGTCTTCTCCTCCAGGTTCACCAGGCGTCCCTTGGACTTTTCCACCCGCAGCACGCCATCCTCCGCCACGCAGATTCCGGCCGAGTCATAGCCGCGGTATTCCAGCCGCTTCAAACCGGTCAGCAAAATGGGGGCCGCCTGTTCGCGGCCAATATAACCTACAATCCCACACATAACAAGGCCCTCCTGATCAAAATTCGCGCGCGGCAAGAAGACCCGGCAGCGTCTTTGCTGTCCGGCCCTTGCCGACTGGCTGAGTTTTTTATTCAGAGCAAACCTCGCAGTCCCTTTGTCTGACACTCTGCTCACAGCCCCTCTGTTTTGCGGTCGCCCGCATATTTCTGACTGTGTTACGCGCGCAGAGCAAGGCGCGAAGACGCATCCGCCGAATCTTCGATCACGTCTTTCCTCGTCGTCCGGGCTTCCCCGGCGCTGGCGCTTTTGATGGATGAACTCCCGTTTTCTCCTTTCCCTTCTGCGAGTATTCCTATTATAAGCGAAACCGGGCAAAAAAGCTACTTTTATTTTCCGCCCTCCTCCGCGCAAAAGCCCCCTTCCTGCCCAGGGTGTATTCTTCCAACTGCCAACGCACCCGGGCAGCGGTTCTTTTTGCACTGAGCTGCGTCATTTTTCCTTGAAATGCGACAGGATTCCTGCGAAAAAATGTCTTGCGCAGCGCGAGAATTCCTCACTGCCGGTCACATCGCCAGTTGGAAGAATACACCCTAAGCGCCTCTTCGCCGCGTCCATCCCCTGCGCCGCGCCTCCCCCGCCGTCTGTCTTTACTCCTGCGCGGCACTCCTCCCCCTCCCCGCCACAAATCTCATCCAGCGTGCCGCGTGCCTTCTCCCGCTGCGCCCGCCTCTTGCGCCATATCCCCTCTATTCCGTTCTCCCTTGCCCCGCGCGCAGCGTCTCTCCTCCCCCGCGCAAATCTCATCCAGCGTGCCACCCTTCCTCTGCACCCCGCCCCTGCGCCGAACTCCCTTTTCCATGTGCTTTTCCCCGCGCTGCAAATCACATCCGGCGCACAAAGGCCCCCTCTCCAGGAGGGGGCCTCAGCGTGTCGAAAAAGTCTTTTCGCCCCGCTGCTTTGTCCAGTTTTCTGAACTTGAAAAGTTCAGAAAACTGCTTGATTGAACGCGAAAGGGGCTTTTTGCCCCTTTCACTCTATCCCCGCTGCTCTGTTGCAGAACTGCATTTTATCGTTTTTTGACAATCTCAGGCCCCCTCTCCAGGAGGGGGCCTTTCATGTTCCCGTCAAACCGCATTTGTAAGCGCTTCTGCTTCGCGGCGCTGGCAAGTCAAGAGCAAAATCTGCCGCTCCTTTGCCGCTTCCTGCAGCACCGCCAGCGCGCGGCGAAGCCGCATATCATCAAAGCACACCAACGCATCATCCAGAATCACCGGCGTTCCTTCCGGCAGCGCCAGGCGGCAGATTGCCAGCCGAAGCGCCAAATACAGCGCATCCTGTGTCCCGGCGCTTAAGTATCCGCCCGGGCGGAGTGTCGGTTCGGCCGCCTCACCTGCCATGACATCCATCTGTCGGTCAAGCAGCATGCGGTCGTATTTCCCACCGGTCAGCGCGGAGAAGAGTTTTCCAGTTTCTTCCATTACGGCTGGTGCAAAACGCTTTTGCAGCTCTGTTGCGGCATTTTCAACGGCATTTTGCGCCAACTCTGCGGCAGTATATTGCTGCTCCAGCATGCGGATGCGAGCGGCAAGCTGCTCTTGCCGAGCGGCAAGGGCTGCGGGATCGCCCAGCGCAGCCAGCGCCCCGCGGTTTTGATCGAGACGGGATTGGAGGGAGGCGGCCTCCATGTCGATTTGTATCAATTCTGCCTGAACGGCTGCGGGTGTATATGCGGCGAGATTGCGGGTGGGGAGCGGCTGTTCCTGCAGATCCGCAAGGGCGGCGGCAACGGCATTGTACTGCGCTTGCGCCTGGGCAGCGGCTTGCTTTGCGGCAGAAAGGCCGTCCCATGCGGCAAGCGCTGCGGCAACGGCGCGGCTGGCATCATCCAGCGAGCGCACATCTGCGGCAAGCATTGCGGCACTGCCGAGGAGCTGGTCAGTCTGGCGGGTCTTCTCTTCGAGCAGGCGCTGGCGCTGCGCGGCGGCGTACGACTGCTGCTCGCGGATTTGCTGCCACGCGGCAAGGCGCGCGGCGTATTCTGCGGCATAGGTCGTAAATTCGTCGCGGCTGCGGTTTTCGTAGCGCGCGAGGAGGGCCTGGGCGGCATCCATATTGGCTTCATAGCGGCAGTTATGCCGGCGGTTCAGGAAAAATATTACAATTCCGACCAAGGCCAGCGCGGCGCTGGCGGCGCAGAGCGGCAGATTTTGCAGCACGGCGCCGCAGACCACAGCGGCTGCGGCAAAAAGCAGGATGGCAAGGATGCTCCAGATCAGGGGCCGGTGTCGAAGGGCGGTGAGACGGTCGAATTCCCGGCCGTCACGCGCGGCCCGCTCTAAAAGCTGCGCCTCGGGCACGCCGCGGAACACCTCCGGGCAGCAGGGCGCGGGAGGCGGATCGGGCGGCGCAGGCGGAACGGCCATGGATTGCACCGCACGGATGCGGGCCTGGAGGTCTTCAAGCGTTTCGCGCGGAGGGAGCTTTGCGGTGCGGGCCTGCGCACCGGAAAGGCGGTTGCTTGCGTCGATGAACGCGGCCTTCGCGTCCGTCTTCTGCCGGAGCTTTTTCTGATTTTCCAGAATGGTCAGGCCGGACTGGATCTCCTGCAGCTCCGCGCGGCGCGCAGCGAGCGTCTGGCTGCGCTGGAGCAGCGCGGCGTCGCTTTGCAGGGAGCTCTGCCACTTGCAAAGCGCGGCCTCCGTCCCAGCAAGCTGCGCCTCGGCCTCCGGGAGAAGGCCGGTTTTATTGTGGCGGAGGCGGTTTTTCCGGTCGCGCAGGCGGCGGGTGGTTTCGGCAGCGCTGACCGTCTCTTCGCCGCTGGTGACAAGGCTGGCCATGCGCCGCTCCAGCGCGCTGTCGGCACCGACGGTGAGGCCGAGCTGCCGGACAAAGGCGCTGCGCTCAAAAACGCTGCGCTCTACACCGAGCAGCACCAGGCCGCAGTTTTCCGCCGTCAGCCCCTCGACCGGCGCGCCGGTCTGCTTTTCATACGCGCGGAACTGCCCCATCGGAATACGCCCCCGGCTTGTGCGCTCGAGGACGATGACCCTCCCCTTCCATTCGAGTTCCAGCGTCCCCTCCATGGGTGCGCCGGACCAGGGCTTATACTTCGTCTTGGCTGGGATGGAGCCGGTCTTTGCCCGCTCGGCGGTATCGATGCCATAGAACATGGCAAGCAAAAACTGTGCCCAGGTGGATTTTCCGCTCTCATTTGGGAGCGTGAGAACGTTGAGGCCCTCTTTGAGCTCCAGCTCCGCATGCTGCAGACAGCCGAAGCTCGCGTGCATCCGCAGGATGGTCATAGCTCCTCCCTCCCTTCGATGGCGGCAAGCAGCATCCGCGCAGCGAGCGCGGCGGTGCGCCGCGTGTCGTCATCCGGCGCGTTGTCGTAGTCCGCTTTAAGTGTTTGAAGCGCGAGGCCGCGCAGGGTGTCCTCCCCCGCGCCAGCCCAGAGGTCCCGCTTCGGAACGGTCTCGTCGCGGAGGGTCAGGCTGAAAAAGCATGGGGCGAAGCGGGCATAGAGCGCGTTCAGATCGGGCCGCGCCGCCTCGCCGGTGAGAATGATGCGGTAGATATCCGCAGACGGATCGGCGGGAAGCGCGGCAGAAATGGCGGCGGAGGCATCGTCTCCGGCGGCAACACGCAGAATTTCATAGTTCCGGCCGCCGAGGGGGAAAAATTCGAGGGAGCAATCGGTGTCCGTGAGTGTGACGAGGCAGGCGCCCTTTTCCCCCAGCTCGTCGAAACCGCGGCCCATGGTGCAGCCGGGCCAGGCGTAGGCTGTGCCGCCCGCACGGAGCAGTCCGCTTGACTGGTGGATATGCCCGAGGGCCAGATAGCGCAGGCCGGAGGCGGCGATCTGCTCTTTTGTGAGGGCGTTATAGGGGCTGTTCGGGTTCAGCGCGTCGCCGTGGAGCACCATGACGTTTGTCCAGCCGTCCTGCGGGGCGGAAAACCCATCCAGAAGGCCGGATTCGTAGGCAGACTCGAAGCCCGCGCCGAAGACGCGGCAGCGGAGGCCCGGAAGCTCGACAGCGGAGGTCGTGCGCGAGGTGAAGAGATGGACGTTTTCCGGCCAGGGCGCCGTGCGATACGGCGAGGAAGGGAGGGCGGGATCGTGGTTTCCCGGCGCGAGGAAGACCGGGCAAGGGCAGGCGGAAAAGGCCGCGAGCAGGGCTTCGACGGTCTCGGGCGCGACCACTTCGCCATCGAAGACGTCGCCTGCGAGGAGCAGGGCATCGCAGCCGTGGATGCGGCAGAGCTCGGCGAGCCTGCCCGGAAGCGCACGCTGCTCTTTACGGCGCGCGGCGGCCTGCTCGGGGCTGAGGCCGGAAAAGGGAGAATCGAGATGCAGATCGGCGGCATGGAGAAATTTAATCAAGGAGTTTCACCCTCTCTACATTGGTGCAGCGGCGCGTGGATGGGTCGATGGTAAAGACCGTGCCGCAGAGCAGGACGGGGCCGTCGGCCGGCTCATAGCGGCTGGTCAGCTCGCCCCGGAATTTGGCGATGGATTGCGCGGGGCGGATGCCGATGACGGACTGCGCCGGGCCGGTCATGCCGAGGTCGGTCTGATAGCCGAGGCCATTCGGCAGGATCTGTTCGTCCGCCGTCGGGACGTGCGTATGCGTGCCCCAGAGGGCCGAGACCTTGCCGTCAAGGTAGTAGGCCATGGCGAGCTTTTCGCTTGTGGCCTCGGCGTGGAAGTCGATGAGGGTGGGGATCGTGCCGACGTCCTTCAGAATTTTATCCACGACGCGGAACGGATTGTCCGGCGTGAAGTCCATTGCGCAGCGGCCGATGAGGTTTACGACGGCGACGGGGCCCGCGTTCGTCTCGAACACGCCCCAGCCGCGGCCCGGAAGGCTCGGCGCGAGGTTGGCCGGGCGGAGGATATCGCGGTGATCGTCAAGATAGGTGCAAATCTCGCGGCGGCCGAAGGTATGGTTGCCGAGCGTGATGACGTCGGCCCCGGCGTCAAAAATCAGATCGGCCTGACGCGGGAGGATGCCGACACCGTTGGCATTTTCGCCGTTGACAACGCAGAAGTCGACCTTGTAGAGCCGCTTCAGGCTGCGCAGGTGGCGGCTGAGATAGGAAAGGCCCGGCAGACTCACCACGTCGCCGACAGCCAGAACTCGAAATTCCATGAAAACCATCCTTGCTGTTCTTCTTTTTCAAGAGTATAACATTTTCTTTTTGATTTTACCATGGTATACTGAAACCACGGATTAAATTTTTCGTCTTTTGGGGCGAGAGGGGGAATCGAATTGGAGGATTCCAAAATTATTGATCTTTACTGGGCAAGAAAGGAACAGGCTCTTGAAGAGACAGATGCAAAGTACGGCAACTATTGCCGTACCATAGCCCGGAATATTCTGCGAAATTTTGAGGATACCGAGGAGTGTGTCAGCGACACCTGGCTGCACGCATGGAACTCGATGCCGCCGCAGCGGCCGGGAGTGCTCTCGGCGTTTCTCGGGCGCATCACGCGCAATCTGTCCTTCGACCGCTGCAAATATCAGCAGGCGGCCAAGCGCGGCGGCGGAGCGCTCCCGCTGGCGCTGGAGGAGCTCGGCGAGTGCATCCCGGCATCCGGCCGCGTGGAGCATGCGCTGGAGCAGAAGGAGCTGGCCGCAACAATCGACCGCTTTCTGCGGACGCTGCCGGAGAAGGAGTGTAATCTGTTTCTGCGGCGGTATTGGTACGTCGACTCCATCTCGGTCATTGCAGACCGGTATGGTATGAAGGAGAACACGGTGAAGTCCATCCTGTTCCGGACGCGCGAGAAGCTGCGCAAATTCCTCGGAGAGGAGGGGATCGCCGTATGAGAGAAGAAACACTCTTTCGGGCCATCGGCGACGTCGGCGATGACCTGATCGCGCGGGCGGACGAACCCGTACAGAAGAAAACGCCCGTCCGGTGGGCAGGGCTTGCGGCGCTGGCTGCATGCTGCCTGATCGCGGTTGGGCTGGCGAGGCTCGTGACGATGAGCATGGGCAACACATCGGATTCCACCGCGGCATTGGACGCGGCCGCGCCGGAGACGCCGATGATGCAGGCCGCCGAGGAAGAAGCCAAGAGCGGCAGCGCAGAAAACGGTGCGCTGAAGTTGGAAAGTGCGGACGAGGTAATGGACGCGGCAGAAGCTCCGGCGGAGACGGAGGATGCCAAGCCTGCAGAAGGCACGCCGGCGGATTCCGTGGAGATGTGGACGATCGGGCCGCTGACGCTGGGCATGACGGGCGATGAAATTCAGGAGATCCTCGGTGCGCCGGACGCTGAGAGCAACAGCGGGCCGGTGGAAGAGACGGATGGAAGTTTGCGCGTGTGCTGGTTCTACAAGATCGACAATGATTCGGAGCTTCTCTATTCCGTGAAGCTCGATCTGGCGGATTTCGGCGACGGATGGCGGCTGGACGAGGTCACGGTGTGGCCGAACGTCGAATGGAAGACAGCGGAGGGCATCGGCATCGGCAGCACGGAGGACGAGGTCCGCGCGGCGTATCCGGACGCGGAGACGAAGGACAGTACGCTCGTGCAGGACGATGTGGAAATTCCGCGGACGTTCTTCACCATCGGTGAGGGACGGACGAAGCTGCGGATCATGGTACGGGACGGAAAGGTCGCGAATCTGAATCTCGGGACGTTCTTCGAGGAGCCGCCGATGGATATGGATTAAAGGAAAAGCTCCCCGCGAGGGGAGCTTTTTTATCCGAGGAGCCGGAGCAGGAGCATATAACAAGCGGTGCCGCCGGTGATGCTGAGGAGGGTATTGCCCTTCCAGAGGTGCAGCGCGGCGGTGAAGGCGGCGGCCAGCTGCGGCAGCCAGGCGGAGAGGCTGGTGAAGGCGGTCGTGCGGAGGCAGTAGACAACGAGGGCCGTCATGATGGCCATAGGCAGGACTCGGCCAAGGTAGCGCACCATGCGCGGCACCTTGTGTTTGCCGAAAATCAGGAACGGGAGCAGGCGCTCGCCGAAGGTACAGAGCGCGCAGACTGCGATGATGAGGATACTGTAGGAGGTAGAGGCTCTCATGGCTGCGCCTCCTTCCCTTCCAGGCGGCCGCGGAGGGCGGCGAGGGCGGCGAGCGTCACGAGGAGGGACGGGAGCAGGAAATTGTCCGGCCCGAAGAGCAGCAGGCACAAAGCCGCCGAGATCAGAGAAACTGCGGCGGGGAGGCGGCTGGACGCCCCTTTGAGCTGATCGACGAGAATGACGATGAACAGCGCCGTCATGGCAAAGTCGATGCCGGTGAGGTCGAAGGGGATGAGCGAGCCTGCAATGCAGCCGAGCACGGAGAAGGCAATCCAATAGAGCCAGATGAGCGCCGTATCGAAGACATGCACCCACTTTTCCTCCACGCCCTCCTGCGGGACGTAGGAGCAGAGGAGCGAATAGCTCTCATCGGGCAGGCCGTAGATCAGGAAATATTTCCAGGGGCCGTAGGAATTGAACTTGTCCAGAAAGGACAGGCCGTAGAAAATATGGCGGGAATTGAGCAGGAGCGAGGTGACGATGACCGTCATAATGGGCGTGGAGGCGGTGAAAAAACCGATCATCAGCATCTGCAGCGAGCCGGCGTAGACAAACAGGCTGGTCAGCCCCGTCCAGAGGGCGTTATAGCCCGCCTTTGCCATCAGGATGCCGTAGGCCGTGCCGAGCGGAAAAAAGCCGACCAGGATCGGCACGCTGCGCCGCAGGGCATAGCGGAAGCTGTTTTGGAGGGTTTGATTCATGGGAATACTCCTTTTGCGGGAAGGGTTTTTGTTATTGTACTGCGCATCAGGCGGCGGCACAAGTAGATAAATATACAAAATCCCCCGCATCCGCGGGGGATTTCGCGTATAAAATGTTAAACAATCTGCATGGCGCCATCCTGCCAGCGGGGCGTTTTTCCGTAGAAGGCGGTCATGAGGCGGACGAGCTCGTCCAGATCACGCGCGCCCATGGTTTCATAGCAGGAGTGCATGGCCAGCTGAGCCAGGCCGATATCGACCGTGGGGACGGCGAGGCGCGTGTTGGAGATGGAGCCAAGCGTCGAGCCGCCGGGCAGATCGGAGCGGTTGGCGTAGGTCTGCACCCGGACATCGGCCTCCTGGCAGAGATGGCGGAAGGCGGCGGCGGAGACGGCATCGGTCGTGTAGCGCTGGTTGGCATTGAACTTGAAGGTGACACCGCCGTTCAGGACCGGTGTGTTGAGGCTGTCGGCAAATTCGGGGTGATTGGGGTGCTGCGCATGGGCGTTGTCGGCGGAGACCATGAAACTGCCCGCGCACCAGCGCAGGTAGTCTGCCTCGCCATGCCCCAGCGCAAGCGTCAGGCGGCGAAGCGTATCGCGGAGGAAATTGCTGGCCGCTCCCTGCTTTGTCTCGCTGCCGACCTCCTCGTTGTCGAAAATGGCCAGCACCGGGATGGCCTGCGACGGGCCGCTTTGCAAAAAGCCCTCCGTCAGGGCGAAGGCACAGGCGAGATCGTCCAGCTTCGGCGCGGCGATAAGCTCTTGCTCCGCACCGAGCACCGTGCCGCGTCCGCGCACATAGAGGAACAGGTCCTGCCCCAGAATCTGCGCCGGCTGCACGCCCGCTGCCTGGGCCACAATTGCGCGGAAGTCTGCTGCGCCGCAGCCGAGCAGCGGATAGGTGTCCACGTTGGCCTGCAGCTTCACGCCGTCGTTCACCGCGCGGTTCATATGGATGGCAAGGGAGGGAATAATCAGAAGGTCGCGGTCGATATCGACCAGGCGCGTCTCCAGCTGCCCGTCCCGCTCCACCACAACGCGGCCCGCTGCGGAGAGCGGTCGGTCAAACCACGGGTTCATCAGCATGCCGCCGTATTTTTCCGTGGCAAGCACCGTGCAGCCCGCGCTCTGCTTTTCAGCATGCTCCTTGACCTGGAACGTCGGGCTGTCGCTGTGCGCGGCGGCGAGGGCAAAGCCGCGGATCTCCCCCTCCGGCACACGGAAGGCGAGCAGGGACGAGCCGTTTCGCGAGACCACATACCGGCCGCCGGGACGCAGCACCCAATCCGCATCCTCGGGAAGCAGCGTATAGTCCGCCGTGCACAGGCGATCCAGAAACGCGGCGCTTGCATGGTAACGGCTGGGGCTGGCCGCGATCAGGTCCAGCAATTTTTCTGCATATTCGTACATGACGAAGCTCCTTTGTCTGTTTTTCTCAGCATATCATACCGCACATCCGTTTGCAAGCGCCGAATTTTGCAAAGCGGGGCGTTTGGTCCGCAAAGGATGACAAATTGACATGAAAAACGAACACTATCCAAGGCGGACAAAGTGTGTTATACTGATATTCAATTAAAAACTTTCATTCATGGAATGGAAGTTTTTCATAGGAAGATCATTCTGAGACGAGATTCCGTGATTTTATCAAAATCACGGAATCGGTTACGCCAAAGGCGGAACCTTTCTGATGAAAGAATTGAATCAGAAAATAGTATTACAATCATTTTGTCCGTTGACCAGGGCGCACATGCCCGACCTGCCGGGGCAGACGGCGTGCGTGGGATTCATGCGCGATCTTGTCAGCTGACGCGAACATCAGAAATAGGAGGAAATTTTGATGAAAAAAACCGTACTGCGCGCCTATGCACGCCTCATCGCCGAGAGCGGCGTCAACGTCCAGAAGGGGCAGGAGGTCTTCATCGCCGCCGGGCTGGATCAACCGGAGTTTGTGGCGATGGTGGTCGAGGAATGCTACCGCCGGAAGGCGAAGAAGGTCGTCGTCGACTGGAACTATCAGCCGCTGACCAAGCTGCACGTCCGCCACCAGTCGCTTGCCACGATGAGCACGCTCGACAACTACGAAGAGGCCCGCTGGCAGCACTACGTCGACACCATCCCCTGCCGCATCTACCTGCTCTCCGAGGATCCGGACGGTCTGCGCGGCGTCAATCAGGAGAAGATGGCCAAGGCGCAGCAGAAAAAATATCCGATCATCAAGGGCTATCGTGACCAGATTGAGAACAAATACCAGTGGTGTATCGCGGCCGTCCCCGGCGTGAAGTGGGCCAAGAAGCTCTTTCCGGAGCTGCGGGCCAGCCAGGCCGTGGAAAAGCTGTGGGAGGCCATCCTGCACACGTCGCGCGTCGATGACGACCCCGTCGCCGCGTGGGACGTGCACAACAAGGATCTCAAGGCCCGCTGCGACTATCTCAATAGCCTCGGCATTCGCGAATTGCAGTACCACGCCTCCAACGGCACCGACCTGCGCGTCGGCATGATTCCGGAGGCGCAGTTCTGCGGCGGCGGCGAAACGAGCCTGCAGGGCATCTTCTTCAACCCGAACATCCCGACCGAGGAATGTTTCATCTCCCCGAAGCGCGGCGTCGCCGAGGGCATCGTCTATTCGAGCAAACCGCTGAGCTATCAGGGCCAGCTCATCGACCGGTTCTGGATCCGCTTCCACGAGGGCAAGGCCGTGGAGTGGGGTGCAGAGGAAAACGAAGCCCTGCTCACCAAGCTCATCACCATGGACGAGGGCAGCGCCTATCTCGGCGAATGTGCGCTCGTGCCGTTCAACTCCCCAATCAATGAGACGGGCATCCTGTTCTACAACACGCTCTTCGACGAGAACGCCTGCTGCCATCTGGCGCTCGGCATGGGCTTTGCCGACACCATCCGCGACTTTGAGCATAAGACGCTCGACGAGTGCCGCGCACTCGGCGTGAATGACTCCATGATCCATGAGGACTTCATGATTGGCACGGCCGACCTCTCCATCGACGCGGTCTGCGAGAACGGCAAGACCGTTCCCCTCTTCCGCGACGGCACCTGGGCGTTCTGAGGATTTACAAGGAGCCGCCCGCTGGAGCATTCCAGCGGGCGGCTTTTGTGTTCTGTTTTCTGCCCGCACCCAGGGTGAGCGGAGGCTGACGCAGTTCAGCGGACAGCGTCGGCTTCTTCGTTTTTGCCGAGGCGGCGGAGCATCGTCTTTTTGACGGCGCGGAAGATATTCTGATAGCCCGTGCAGCGGCACAGGTGCCCGGAGAGGAGCTTGCGCAGCTCGTCATCGGTATATTCCTTGCCGGAGTTGACAATTTCCGTTGCGGTCAGGATGAAGCCGGGGATGCAGAAGCCGCACTGGATGGAGGTTTCCTCCATGAAGGCCTTCTGCACATCGGAGAGCGTTCCGTCCGGGTTCATCAGGCCCTCGAGCGTGATGATATCCTTGCCCTCGGCCCAGACGGCCAGATACAGGCAGGTATTGATGGCCTCGCCGTTGATGAGCGCGGTACAGGCACCGCACTCGCCGACCTCGCAGCCCTTTTTTACGGACGTCAGGCGGTAGTCATTGCGAAGCATGTCCGTCAGGCTCGCGCGGACGTCGACCATTTTTTCCGATTTCTTGCCGTTGATGGTGCAAGTGACCAGTTGGTACTGTGCCATCAGACTTCACCTCCGCAGCGTTTGACAGATTCGATCAGGCAGCGTTTGCACATCTCCACCGCGATATGCAGGCGGAAGGCACGGCTTGCGCGCCAGGAATCACGCGGGTTGATATCCTCCAGGACGGTTTTGGCGCAGAGCTCGATGTTTTCCATGGTGACGGGTTTGCCGTTCAGGAGCGCTTCGGCCGTGGGGGCGCGCATGGGCACGGGGCCCGCGACGCCGTAGCCGATGCGGACGCGGTCGAACGTCTTTTTGTCGGCGCTGAGGCGGACATTGACGGAGCAGCCGGTCGTCGCGATCTCCATTGCGTTGCGCATGCCGTATTTCAGGTAATAGCCGTAGGTATTCTCATACGATTCCTTCGGAATGAGGATGGCCGTCTGGATTTCGCCCTCGGCGACGTTGATGTCGACCGTGCCGGCCTTGATATAGAAGTCCTTGATCGGGAGGTAGCGTTTGCCGTGGATGCCGGTGAGCTCGACGATGGCCTCCCAGGCGTGGAGCGTGGAAGCGGAGTCTGCCGAGGTGACGCCGTTGCAGGTGTTGCCGCCGATGGTACCGGCGTTGCGGATCTGCGGGCCGC
>USLX01000046.1 GCA_900555665.1 uncultured Eubacteriales bacterium
GTCAATCCTGCGATTTTCAAATCTTGACTTGACGAAAAATCTCTCGCCGAATCTGCTTGCAGAATTGTGCGGTGCCGCCCTATAAAACTACGGAGGCCGGAGCAGGGGAGAACCGCCCGTTTCCCATACCCACCCTGCCGAAAAATCGCACAGATTTCTCACATCTTTTCATGTTTCAACCCAAAATGTGCAAAAGTTCTTGCAAAATGATGAGATGCCTGATATATTTATTTTAATATATCCATAGAACGAAAACGAGGTAACGGAATGAACACACAGCACCTGCAATATGTGGTGGAGATCGAGCGTATGCGCTCCATCTCCCAGGCGGCGGAAAATCTCTTCATCGGTCAGCCGAATCTCAGCCGCATCCTGCACGATATGGAGGATACGCTCGGTTTTAAAGTTTTCGAGCGTACCAGCCGCGGCGTCCGTCCGACGGAGCGCGGTACCATTTTTTTGCAGCACGCCAAGAGCATCCTGCGCGAAATGGACTCCATCGAGGCCCTCGGCCCACGCCGCCCGGTGGCAAACCGTCTGCGCCTTTGCATCCCGCGCTCGGCCGCCGCGCTGGACATCGCCAGCCAGTTCATTGCCGACCTGCCGGAGGATCAAAACCTCGATATCGCCATCCGCGAGTGCCACGCCCGTAAGGCGCTGGAGCTGCTGGCCAACGGGGAGGTTGAAATCGGCATCATTCGCTTCCGCTCAGAATATCGCGACTATTTTGAAGAGCAGATGACCCAGCGGGGCCTGAATTTTGAAATTCTCAGCAAATACCGCTATCAGGTGCTCCTCTGCCGCAATCATCCGCTCGCGCAGAAGGAGATTTTGCAGCGCAGCGACCTGACCGACCTGCCCGAGATCGTCCACGGCGACTTCTTCCGCCAGGGCAGCCAGGCCGATCAGTCTATCAGCCGTAAGATCTACACGGTCGACCGCCTCGCCCAGCTCAGCCTGCTCGAGAAGATCCCCAATTCCTATATGTGGGTCTCCGCCATGCCGGAGCGCTGCCTGCGCCGCTGGGGCTTTGTGCAGAAGGCCTGTTCCGACAACCAGGTTGTTTACCACGACGCCATCGCCTTCAATGCCCAATATAATATGTCCGAGATCGAAACGGAGCTTGTGGACTATATTTTCAACCACTATCGCCGCTGACGGCTATCCGTTTTTTTATATGGCAATACGAAAATAAGCATTTCAATTCCTCTTTTTATATCGATATAATCTTATTGAAGGAAGCGGAGATACTATCAGAGTGCTTCGCATGTGCAGATACAGCTGTTGCGCTGCACATGAAAAATAAGAAGGGGGATCCACTTATGAGCAAAATCACCGTCATTGGCGCTGGCAATGTGGGGGCAACCATCGCGAATGATCTGATGATCCAGGGCATTGCGTCCGAGATCGTTCTCATCGATATCAACCGGCCGAAGGCATTCGGAGAGGCTCTGGATATCTACCAGGGCGTTCCGTACTGCGCTCCGGCCATTGTTCGTTCTGGCGACTATCTCGCTGCGGCGGATTCCGATATCGTCGTCATCACCTCCGGCATACCGCGCAAGGCAGGGCAATCCCGGCTCGAGCTTGCGCAGGTCAACGTCAACATCATGAAAGACATCGCCTCCAAGATCGTGCCTGTCGCGCCGAAGGCGATTTATGTCATTGTCTCCAATCCGGTTGACGTCCTGACCTATGTATTCCACAAGGTCTCCGGCCTGCCTGAAAACCAGATCATCGGCTCCGGTACCATCCTCGACACCAGCCGTCTGCAGTCCGCACTGGCCCGCCGGTTCCGCATCAGCCCGAAGAATGTCCATGCCCACGTCTATGGCGAGCATGGCGATTCGTCTTTTGTGCCCTGGTCGCTGGCGCACATTGCCAACAACCATATCGATTCCTATAAAGACCATTCGCCGGACAAAGACAGCATCGACTGGAACGGCCCGGCGGACTATGCCGAGCTGGAAGAGTTCGTCAAAAAATCCGGCGCGCAGGTCATCAAAAACAAAGGCGCCACGTTCTACGCTGTCTCTGTATCGGTCTGTCACCTCTGCAAGTGCCTGCAAAGCACTGCCGGCACGGCCCTGACCGTCTCCACGCTTATGCACGGGGAATACGGCGTGTCCGACGTCTGCCTGTCCACGCTCGCGCTGGTCGACCGCAGCGGCGTGCGCGGCAAAATCTTAAATCATCTGACGGACGAAGAAGTCGAAAAGCTGCAGCACAGCGCCGCCTGTCTCCGCAGCGTCATCGACCAGGTCGAAATCTGATGAAATAAACAAACCGGGAGGAATTACGATGGAATACCGCATCGAGCACGATTCCATGGGAGAAGTCAAGGTGCCGGCCGACAAATACTGGGCCGCACAGACCGAACGCAGCCACGAAAATTTCCCGATCGGCGTCGGCCTTGAGACGATGCCGCGCGAAATTACGCACGCCTTCGGCGTCCTCAAACAGGCCGCCGCCCGTGCCAATCATGCCCTCAAGCCCGAAAAAATGACCGCGGAAAAGCTTGCTGCCATTGAGCAGGCCTGTCAGGAGGTCGCCTCGGGGCGACTCAACGACCATTTCCCGCTCGTCGTCTGGCAGACCGGCTCCGGCACGCAGTCCAATATGAACGCCAACGAGGTCATTGCCAATCGCGGCAACGAGATTGCGGGCAAAAAGCTGCTCCATCCCAACGACGACATCAACATGTCCCAGTCCTCGAACGACACGTTCCCGACCGCCATGCACATCGCGGCCGTGCTGGCGCTGGAGGATCGCGTGCTCCCGGCCATCGACAAGCTGACGGAAACCTTCCGCCGCCTCGAGGCGGAAAACGAAGACGTCGTCAAGTCCGGCCGGACGCACCTGCAGGATGCGACGCCCATCAAATTCTCCCAGGAGATCTCCGGCTGGCGCGCGAGCCTGGAAAAAGACCGCAAAATGCTGGAGCTCTCCCTGCCCGGCCTCTATGAGCTTGCCCTCGGCGGTACCGCCGTCGGCACCGGCCTCAACGCCCCGAAGGGCTTTGATGTCAAGGTCGCCGGGGAGATCGCGGGTCTCACCGGCCGCCCCTTCCGCACCGCTGAGAATAAATTCCACGCGCTCACAAGCAAGGACGAGCTCGTCTTCGCCCACGGCGCGCTCAAGGCGCTCGCGGCGGATATGATGAAGATCGCCAACGACGTCCGCTGGCTGGCCTCCGGCCCGCGCGACGGCCTCGGCGAGATATTCATTCCCGAAAACGAGCCCGGCTCGTCCATCATGCCCGGCAAGGTCAACCCGACCCAGTGTGAGGCCGTCACCATGGTCGCCGTGCAGGTCATGGGCAACGACGTCGCCGTCGGCCTGGCTGCCAGCCAGGGTAATTTCGAGCTGAACGTCTTCATGCCCGTCTGCATCTACAACTTCCTGCAGTCCGCGCGCCTGCTGGCCGAGTCCATCGAGTCCTTCAACGACCGCTGCGCCTTTGGCATCCGCGCCAACCGCGAGAAGATGGCGCACAACCTGCATAACTCCCTTATGCTCGTCACGGCGCTCAACCCGTACATCGGCTACGAAAACGCAGCCAAAACGGCCAAGAAGGCCTACAAGGAAAACATCTCCCTCAAGGAGGCCTGCGTGGCGCTCGGCTTCCTGACGGCGGAGAAATTCGACGAAGTCTTTCATCCGGAACAGATGGTCTAACCGGAGGGTTAAAACATGAAATATAGCTATTTCCCCGGCTGCACGCTCAAAACAAAGGGCGTGCGGCTGGATCAGTGCGGCCAAAATGCGGCAAAAGCGCTCGGATTCACCCTCGAAGAGCTTCCCGAGTGGCAGTGCTGCGGTGCGGTCTACCCGCAGGCAACCGACGAGATTGCCACAAGATTGTCCTCCGTCCGCGCCCTCGCGGCGGCGGACGCAGCCGGGCAGGAGCTCGTTACGCTCTGTTCCGCCTGTCATCACGTCATCAAGCGCGTGAACGGCGACATGCAGAAAAACGAAGACCTCCGCTGGAAGGTCAACAACTATCTCCAGCTGGACGTGCCCTACGAGGGGCAGACAACCGTGCTGCACTACCTGGAGGTTCTGCGCGACCGCATCGGCTGGGACGCCGTGGCCGCAAAGGTCAAAAACCCGCTCCGGGGCCAAAAGATCGGCGCCTATTACGGTTGTCTCCTGCTCCGCCCGAGCCGCGAGATGCAGTTTGACGATCCCGAAAATCCTACGATCCTCGAGGATTTCATCCGTGCCATCGGCGCTGAGCCGGTCTACTACGGCCTGCGCAACGAGTGCTGCGGCGGCTACACGACGATTGAAAACCGCGCCTACGCCTCGAAGCAGGCGCAGAGGATTGCGGACAGCGCAAAGGCGCAGGGGGCCGGAATGCTGATCACGGCATGTCCCCTCTGTCTCTACAATCTGAGCCAGAATACGGACGGCGCGCTGCCCGTACGGTACTTTACAGAACTTTTGGCCGAGGCACTCGGCGTCGGGGAGGATGCGGAATGAAGGAAGACCTGATGAACGAAATTCAGCGCATCGCCGGCGTCAACCCGCGCAAGTGCATGCGCTGCGGCAAATGCTCCGGCGCGTGTCCGGCCTATGACGAGATGGAATACCATCCGCACCAGTTCGTCTCCATGGTCGAAAACGGCCGCATCGACGAGCTGATGGCCTCGAAGGGCATCTACACCTGCCTGAGCTGCTTTGCCTGCGTCGAGCGCTGTCCGCGCAATGTCGAGCCGGCCAGGCTCATCGAGGCCGTCCGCCTCGCGCTCATCCGCCAGCAGGGCAAAAACCATCTCACGCCCGAGCAGATCCCGGCGCTGCTCGACGATGAGCTGCCGCAGCAGGCCATCACCAGCGCATTCCGGAAATACCGAAAGTAAGGGGGGACGAAGATGCAGAGAATCGGTGTATTTGTCTGTCATTGCGGCACGAACATCGCCGCAACGGTAGACGTCGAGCGGGTCGCAGAGACCCTTGGCCGGGAACCCGGCGTCGTCTTCGCCACCCATTATCCCTACATGTGCTCCCAGACCGGGCAGGACATGATCCGCGAGAAGATCGCGGAATACGCCCTCACCGGCGTTGTGGTCTGCTCCTGTTCGCCGCGCATGCACGAGCAGACCTTCCGCAAGGCATGTGAAAAGGCCGGCCTGAACGGCTACATGGTCGAGATCGCGAACATCCGCGAGCAGTGCTCCTGGATCCACAAGGACAAAGAAGAGGCGACCGAAAAAGCCGTCATCCTTGGCCGCGCGGCCATCGCAAAGGTGCAGCTCAACGCCCCGCTCACTGCGGGCACCAGCCCCGTCACGAAGCGCGCGCTTGTCATCGGCGGCGGTATCGCCGGCATCCAGACCGCGCTCGACATCGCGGAGGCCGGCTTCGAGGTCGACATCGTCGAGAAAAAGCCGACCATCGGCGGCAAGATGACCCAGATCGATAAAACGTTCCCGACGCTCGACTGCGCGGCGTGCATCCTCACGCCGAAAATGGTCGACTGCGCACAGAACGAAAAAATCCATATCTACTCCTACTCCGAGGTGGAGTCGGTCGGCGGCTTTGTCGGCAACTTCCACGTCAAGATCCGCCGCAAGGCCCGCTTCGTCGACGAGACGAAGTGTACCGGCTGCGGCCTCTGCACCGAAAAGTGCCCGCAGAAGAAGGTTCCGAACGAATTCAACCTCGGCCTCGACACCCGCCGCGCCATCTATATCCCGTTTGCGCAGGCTGTGCCGAAGGTGGCAACCATCGACGCCGACTACTGCAATATGCTCAAAAACGGCAAGTGCGGCGTCTGCGCCAAGGTCTGCACGGCGGGCGCGATTGACTACAAGCAGCAGGATACCGTCATCGAGCAGGAATACGGCGCAATCGTCGCCGCGACGGGCTTCGACCCGATCAAGCTCGACCAGTTTGACGAGTTCGCCTACTCCAAGAGCCCCGACGTCGTCAGCTCGCTCGAGTTTGAACGCCTGATGAACGCGGCCGGCCCCACGGGCGGCACGCTGCTCCGCCCCTCCGACGGCGCGCACCCGAAGACCATTGTCTTCGTCCAGTGCGTCGGCTCCCGGTGCGACGGCGCGCAGAAGGGCAAGCCCTATTGCTCGAAGATCTGCTGCATGTACACGGCCAAGCATGCCATGCTCTGCCGCGAAAAATATCCCGATACCGACGTCTACGTCTTCTACATCGACGTGCGTACCCCCGGCAAGCTCTTCGACGAGTTCTACCGCCGGGCCGTCGAGGAATACGGCGTCCATTATATCAAGGGCATGGTCGGCAAGGTTGTTCCCGAAGGCGGCAAGCTGAAGGTGCAGGCCAGCGATCTGCTCGATAACCGCCAGCTCCACATCGACGCCGACATGGTCGTCCTGGCCGCAGCCATCGAGCCGGACAAGTCAGCCAGAAGCATCGCCACAATGCTCACCGCGTCGATGGACACGAACGACTTCTTCACCGAGGCACACCCCAAGCTCCGTCCGGTCGAAAGCCCGACGGCGGGCGTGTTCCTCTCCGGTGCCTGCCAGGGCCCGAAGGACATCCCCGAGACGGTCGCGCAGGCCTCCGCCGCGGCGGCAAAGGTCATCGGCCTTCTGTGCAAGGACAGCCTGACCTGCAACCCGTGTACGGCGCAGCCGGACGAGCTGATGTGCAATGGCTGCTCAAGCTGTGAAAAGGTCTGCCCGTACGGCGCAATTACGTACATCGACAAAGAATTCCGTGGCCCGAACCGCACGACGCTCATCCGCCGCGTGGCGCAGGTCAACCCGGCGGTCTGTCAGGGCTGCGGCGCGTGCACGGTTGCGTGCCCGTCCGGTGCGATGGATCTCAAGGGCTTCTCAAACAAACAGATCATGGCGGAGGTGGACGCGATATGCAGGTAAATCACAACTGGACCCCCACCATCGTGGCCTTCTGCTGCAACTGGTGCTCCTATGCGGGTGCCGACCTGTCCGGTACGAACCGGCTGCAGTATCCGGCAAACGTCAAGATCATCCGCATCCCCTGTTCCTGCCGCCTGAACCCGATGTTCATTCTCCGCGCGTTCCAGCGCGGGGCTGACGGCGTGATCCTCTGCGGCTGCCACCCCGGCGACTGCCACTATACCACCGGCAACTACTATGCCCGCCGGCGTATGACCCTGCTGTTTTCCATGCTCGACTTCCTCGGCATCGAGCGGGAACGGACGAGAGTCGAGTGGGTCTCCGCCGCCGAAGGCGCAAAGTTCGCCGCCACGATGAGCGACTTCGTCGCCACCATCACAAAGCTCGGCGAAAACCGCAGATTGGAGGACCTGAGATGCAAAGAGTAAAAGAAAAGGCCATCGAGCTTCTCCAAAGCGGCGCGGTCGACCGCGTCCTCGGCTGGCGCGCGGGCGAGTTCTTCTACGACCTCACGCCCGGCTGCTTCACGAGCGTGGAAGAGGTCGAGAAAGAGTTTGTGTACAGCGTCTTTTCCGGCGCAAACCTTTCCAAATATCTGATTGCCGAATCCCGCAAGGGCGGCAAGGTCGGCGTGTTCCTGAAGCCGTGCGACAGCTATTCCTTCGTGCAGCTGCTCAAGGAGCACCGCATTCTCCGCGAAAACGTCTACGCCGTCGGCGTGCAGTGCGACGGCATGTGCGACATGGAAAAGCTCAAAGAAGCTGGCCTTGCGGGTGTGACCGCCGTCGAGGAAGACGGCGAAAATCTGAAGGTTTCGACCATCTACGGCGGCGAGACCATCGCAAAGAACGCCGCGCTGCTCGGCAAGTGTGCCAGCTGCAAGAGCAAAAAGATCGTGACATATGATGAGCTGCTCGGCGAGCAAGGCGAGGAGCTCGCCTCTGACCGGTTTGACGAGGTCGCGAAGCTCGAGGCGATGACGCCGGAGGAGCGCTATGCGTTCTGGCGCGGAGAGCTGTCCCGCTGCATCCGCTGCAACGCCTGCCGCAACGTCTGTCCGGCGTGTTCCTGCGAGAAGTGCGTCTTCGACAACCACGCCCTCGGCACCGACAACAAGGCCCCGGCCGACAGCTTCGAAGAAAACTTCTTCCACATCATCCGCGCCTTCCATGTGGCGTCCCGCTGCACCGACTGCGGCGAATGCTCCCGCGTCTGTCCGCAGCACATCCCGCTGCACCTGCTCAACCGCAAATTTATCAAAGATATCAACGAGCTCTACGGCGACTATCAGGCCGGCGCAGACTTTGACAGCCGCCCGCCGCTCATGAACTTCACCAAGGACGACTGTGAACCGTCCGTTGTCTACGAGAGAGGAGGCGCGAACGGATGAAAATGCTCCCGATCTCCCGCCTGGACGAGCTCTTCGCGGCAATGAACGCCGCCGAGGCCCTGTACATCCCGGCGGATGACGCCGCCGGCCAGGCCAACTTCACCCTCTGGAAGCCGGGTCTCCGGCTCTCCAAAAAGCTCAATTCCGTCCGCTCGGCCAAGGATCTGTTCTTCCCGCAGGTGGAAAACCTGATGGGCTTCCGTGTCAGCGAGAAGCAGATCGAGCTGATCGAGACGCGCGACGAGACGGCGCCGTTCGTCCTCTTCGGCGTGCGCGCGTGCGACGCGCGCAGCTTTGAAATTCTGGACAAGGTCTTTCTGGCCGCTCCGGTCGACACCTACTATCAATCCCGGCGCGAACACGGCACCATCGTTACCATGGCCTGTTCCCGCCCCGAAGAGACCTGCTTCTGCGCCGCCTTTGGCATCGACGCGGCGGACCCGGCGGGCGATGTGACCTGTTGGCAGGCCGGCGACACGCTCTACTGGCGCGCAAACACCGAAAAGGGCGCGGCCCTGAGCGCGAAGCTGTCAATGCTGGAGGACTCTGGCGAGGAAGCCGTCGCGGCGCAGCAGGAGGCCACGCGCGAGATCCTGAAAAAGCTCCCGCTCGCAAGCCTCGACCTTTCCAAATTCGGCGCGGGCAAGACAAAGGCGCTCTTTGACCGTCCGGAGTGGAAGCAGCTCTCCGAGGCCTGCCTCGGCTGCGGCACCTGCACATTCGTCTGCCCCACCTGCCAGTGCTATGACATTCAGGAGTTCACGGGCGGCAAGACGGTCCGCCGCTTCCGCTGTTGGGACAGCTGCATGTACTCCGACTTTACCAAAATGTCCGCCGGCCAGCCGCGCCCGACCCAGCTCGAGCGCTTCCGCCAGCGCTTCCTGCACAAACTGGTCTACTTCCCGGACAACAACGACGGCTGCTTCGGCTGCGTTGGCTGCGGCCGGTGCCTGGCCAAGTGTCCCATCCATATGAACATCGTCAAGGTCGTCAAAACGTTGGGAGGTGCCGAAGCATGAGACCTGATCCCCTGATCCCGGCCATCGGCGTCGTGACGAACATCCGCGTCGACACGCCCGACGTCAAGACGTTCCGCGTCGTCGGTCTCGACGGCAAAAAGCCCTTTGAGCATATCCCCGGCCAGTGTGCCATGCTCTCGGTTCCCGGCGTGGGCGAGGCGCTGTTTTCCATCACCTCCAGCCCCACGGAGCCGGATTTCGTCGAATTCTCAATCAAAAAATGTGGCTGCGTCACCGAATGGCTCCACAGCATGGAGCCCGGCCAGCAGATTACCGTCCGCGGCCCGTATGGCAATGGCTTCCCGGTCGACACCGACTTTGCCGGCAAAGACCTGCTCTTTATTGCCGGCGGCATCGGTCTGGCTCCGCTGCACTCGGTCATCAACTACTGCCGCCACTACCGCGACCGCTACGGCAGCATCGACATCGTCTACGGCTCCCGCTCGAAGGAGGATCTCGTCGACTTCCAGGAGATCCTCGACGTCTGGTGCCGCGAGGACGGCATCAACGTCCACCTGACCATCGACCGTGAGCAGCCCGACTGGGACGGCCACGTCGGCTTCGTCCCGAACTATGTCAAGGAGCTCGGTTTTGATACCGGAAAAACCGTCGTCATGTGCGGTCCGCCCATCATGATCAAGTTCACGCTCGCAGGCCTTATGGAGCTCGGCTTCGACCGCACACACATCTACACCACGATGGAGCTGAAGATGAAGTGCGCCCTCGGCAAATGCGGCCGCTGCAACATCGGCAGCAAGTACGTCTGCAAGGACGGCCCGGTCTTCCGCTTCGACCAGCTCGACGAGCTGCCCGACGAGTATTAAGGAGAAAGCTATGGAAAAAATGGTAACAGTCTTCCTGTTCGGGAAAAAATACGACGTGCCGGACAGTCTCACCATCATGGAGGCCATGGAGTATTCCGGCTACCAGCTCGTGCGCGGCTGCGGCTGCCGCAACGGCTTCTGCGGCGCGTGCGCGACCATCTACCGCATCAAGGGCGACCGTGAGCTGCACGCCTGCCTGGCCTGTTCCACGAAGGTCGAGGACAATATGTACGTCGCGACGCTCCCGTTCTTCCCGCTGGTCAAGCAGGTTTACGATATGGAGCAGATCAAGCCCACACAGCAGATCATGATGCAGCTCTATCCCGAGATCTATGCCTGCGTCGGCTGCAACGCCTGCACCAAGGCCTGCACCCAAGGGCTCAACGTCATGCAGTATATCGCCTATGCCCAGCGCGGCGAATATGAAAAGTGTGCCGAGGAATCCTTCGACTGCGTCATGTGCGGCGTCTGCTCGTCGCGCTGTCCCGCGGGCATCTCCCATCCGCAGGTCGCCATGCTCGCCCGCCGCCTGAACGGCAAATATCTCGCCCCGCACTGCAAGCATCTCGACCAGCGTGTGGAGGAGATCCACGAAGGCGTGTTTGAAGCGCTCCTTGAAGACCTCATGGGCAAGCCCCTCGGCGAAATTCAGGAGCTCTACAACCACCGAGACATCGAAGCGTAAGGAGGCGAGCGGTATGTATCAGGACAAAGCATTGCAGGAATCCATCCGAAAGGTAGAGGCCGCCCGCGCGGAAAACGTCAAGCTGAACCCCCGCCGTATGACGGCGGAGGAGAAGGACGTTCTGCTCCGTACCTTCCACCCCGACTATCGTGATAACCAGTTCACCACGCTCCGCGTCGGCGCGAACAAGGGCGACAAAGTCCCGCTGGAGCTGTGCGCCGTGCTCGAGGGCCAGTCCCGCCTTGCGGGCCGCGACCTCGACCTGACAAAGCCCGACTATGAGACCGACGTGCTCATCATCGGCGGCGGCGGCGCGGGCTGCTCTGCGGCGATTGAAGCAGACAACGCGGGCGCAAAGGTCCTGCTCGTGACCAAGCTCCGCATGGGCGACGCGAACACGATGATGGCCGAGGGCGGCATCCAGGCCGCCGATAAGCCGAACGACTCGCCTGCGCAGCACTTCCTCGACGCCTACGGCGGCGGCCATTTTGCCGCACAGAAGGACTTGCTCTACAAGCTCGTCACCGAGGCCCCGGAGGCCATCCAGTGGCTGAGCAGCCTCGGCGTGGAATTTGACAAGGCCCCCGACGGCACCATGATCACGACGCACGGCGGCGGCACGTCCCGCAAGCGCATGCACGCCGCCAAGGACTATTCCGGCGCGGAGATCATGCGCACGCTGCGCGATGAAGTTTTAAACCGCGGCATCGAGGTCGTCGACTTCACATCCGCCATCGAGCTGATTAAGGATGAAAACGGCCATTGCGCCGGTGCGGTACTTCTGAATATGGAGACGAAAGAGCTGATGGTCGCACGCGCAAAGGTCGTCATTCTTGCGACCGGCGGCGCGGGCCGGCTCCACTATCAGGGCTTCCCCACCTCAAACCACTACGGCGCGACCGCCGACGGCCTCGTCCTCGGCTACCGCGCGGGTGCAAAGCTCCTCTATCCCGACACGCTTCAGTACCATCCGACCGGCGCGGCCTTCCCCGCGCAGATCTACGGCGCGCTCGTTACCGAAAAGGTCCGCTCTGTCGGTGCAATGCTGATTAACGCCGAGGGCGAAGCGTTTATGAACCCGCTCGAGACGCGCGACGTCGCCGCGGCCTCCATCATCCGCGAATGCTCCGAGCGTCATAAGGGCGTCAAAACCCCGCTCGGCGATGCGGTCTGGCTGGATACGCCGATGATCGAGATCAAGGGCGGCCCCGGCACGATCGAAAAGCGCATTCCCGCGATGATGCGCATGTTCGGCAAGCACGGCATCGACATCCGAACCGAGCCGATCCTCGTCTACCCGACGCTGCACTATCAGAATGGCGGCCTGCACATCACGCCGGACGGCATGACGGACGTCGAGAATCTCTTCGCTGCGGGCGAGGTCGTCGGCGGCATCCATGGGCGCAACCGCCTCATGGGCAACAGCCTGCTCGACATCATCGTCTTCGGCCGTAATGCCGGCAAGTCCGCCGCCGCCAAGGCGAAGGACGTCACGGTCGGCGCGCTGACGCTCTCGCATGTCGCCGCGTTCGAGGCCGAGCGCAAGGCCGCCGGCATCGAGAGCAGCCTGCCCTCGCCGCGCCTGCTCCCCGATTACACCAGAAAGACCAAGACGCTCTGATTCCTTTCCTGCAAAGCAACCGATGATTCCATCGGCAAGCGTTCTCGGCGAGAGATTTTGGTGCAAATGAAAGGTTGAAAAACGCAGGAATCCTGTATGCGCCCGCAAGGGGCATGCCCGCATCCGTAAGGCGTCTTCGACGCCAACGGCTGCGACAAAGTTCAAGTTTTTTCAAACTGCACCGTTGGGGCAAAAGATCCGGTGATCACCGCAGACGATTGATCCAGCGGTTACCAAAGACCAATGCCGCGCGAGCTGCGACCAACAAAGCCGGTCGCGCGGCATTTCTATACCCATTTTTCATAAATTTGAGCCAAAAGAGCACTGGCAAAGGCAAATGTGCGCTTTTTTAGACATTCGCGCTTTCACAAGAGGAGAGAAAGAGAAATGGATTTTATCAACAGTCTGTTCGGCATGGGCACGACGTCGGTCGTGCTGCTCGGCGCGTTTTTCATCGCCTTCATCGGCTATGCCCTCGGCAGCATCCAGATCAAGGGCGTCAGCCTCGGCACGGCGGGCGTGTTCCTGATGGCCCTGCTCTGCGGCTATCTGTTCACGCAGCCCGGCCTGCAAAGCATCCCCATCCTGTCGAAGTTCTACATCGAGGGCAGCGCTTCCGCTGCCGTGTCCAGCTATAAATTCATCGAGAGCGTCGGTCTCGTCCTGTTCGTCACCGGCGTCGGCTTCATCGCCGGGCCAAACTTCTTCCACAACCTGAAGAGAAATGCGAAATCCTATGTCCCGCTCGGCGCGATCATCATTCTGATCGGCTCTGTCTGCACCGTGGTGTTTGCCCTCCTCCCCGGCATCGGCTCTGACTACGCCACCGGCATTCTCTCCGGCGCCCTGACCTCCACACCCGCCTTCTCCGCGGCGAAGGCCGTCGCCCGGCAGGAGGGCATGGTCGCCCTCGGCCATGCCGTGGCCTATCCCTTCGGCGTCATCGGCGTCGTGCTCTTCGTGCAGATCGTCCCCAAACTCCTCCACGCCGATATGGCCGCGGAGCGGAAGCTCATCCAGGGCGGCGAAGAATACGCCCCGAAGGAGATCCGCCGCTACCTCACCGAGTTCGACGAGTTCGGCTTCGCCGCCTTCGGCCTCGCGATCCTGCTCGGCATCCTCCTCGGCTCCATCAAAATCCCGCTGACCGCTTCCGGCTTTGACGGCGCATGCTTCTCCCTCGGCAACACGGGCGGCCCGCTCATTGTCGCGCTCATCCTCGGTCACTTTGGTCATATGGGCCGCATCAACCTCCGCATCCCGGCCTCCACGCTCAAAGTCTTCCGGGAGCTCGGATTGATGCTCTTCCTCATCGGCGCGGGCGTCGAAGGCGGCGTGGAGCTGGTGGCGCAGGTGCAAGCTTCCGAGTATGGCGCCATGCTCGTCGTCTACGGCTTTGCCGCGGGCGTCATCATGACGATGCTCCCGCTGATCGTCGGCTTCCTTCTGGCCAGGCGCGCCTTCCGCCTTCAGCTGCTCAACAACCTCGGTTGTCAGCGGCTCGATATAAACACGGTCAGCGATATCCTTATCGGTCATGATCGTTGCCGGGTTGGAATTGACCAGGATTACCTCTATACCCTCTTCCTTCAGGGAACGACAGGCCTGGGTTCCTGCATAGTCAAACTCCGCTGCCTGCCCGATGACGATCGGACCCGAACCAATCACTAATACTTTCTTAATACTATTATCTCTTGGCATTATTTCGTCCCTCCCATCATCTCAATGAATCTGTCGAACAGGTATCCTGAATCCTGCGGTCCCGGACAAGCTTCCGGATGGAACTGCACCGTAAAGATATTCTTTCCTACATATGCAAGTCCCTCATTCGTTCCATCATTTACATTCTTAAATGCCGGAACTGCAATCTTTGGATCTACATTCTCATCATCTACTACATAACCATGGTTCTGGGATGAAATATAGACACGTCCGGTCTGAAGATCTTTCACCGGATGATTTCCTCCACGGTGTCCGTATTTCAGCTTATGCGTTGTCGCACCGGTAGCCAGAGCCATTAACTGATGACCCAGACAAATAGCAAAAATCGGGATATCTGTATTGTATAATTTTCTGATTTCCTCAATAATTGATGTGCAGTCTGCCGGATCTCCAGGTCCATTAGAAAGCATGATGCCGTCCGGATTAGAAGAAATAATTTCTTCTGCCGGTGTATGTGCCGGATAAACCGTCACTTCGCATCCACGCCTGTTCAAAGATTTTGCAATATTATTCTTTGCTCCAAGATCAAGAAGTGCAACTTTCTTTCCATTTCCTTCCAATACATATTTTTCGGCACATGTCACCTTTGATACGACATCACCGACCGTATATGCCTTTAACTTCGGTAAGATCTCATCAAGATTATAATTCTCATTCGTCGTGATCATACCGTTCATAGTTCCTTTTTCTCTCAGGATTTTTGTCAGAGCACGTGTATCCACCCCTGCAATTCCCGGAATATCCTGTTCTTTAAGGAAATCCTGAATTGTGCCTTCGCATCTGAAATTGCTCGGCATACGGGACAGTTCTCTCACAATATAGCCGTCAGGCCATGCCTTCCTAGACTCCATGTCCGGTGTGATACCATAGTTACCAATTAATGGATATGTCATAACCACTGCCTGTCCCGCATAAGAAGGGTCAGTTAATACTTCCAAATATCCTGTCATGGATGTATTGAAGACGATCTCACTGACCGCTTCTCTGGTGGAACCGATGCTTCTGCCTGTAAAGACATGGCCATCTTCCAGAATAAGAAATGCTTTCATCTTTTCACCTTTGTCCTTTCCTGTCTTAAAAATACCCAAATTATCGATATTATACACAAAAAGGGGGAAGTTGACAAGTCCTTCCCCCTCATTTTTATAAAAT
>USLX01000047.1 GCA_900555665.1 uncultured Eubacteriales bacterium
CGATGGTGCGGGCCGCGTTTCTCCCCCAGTCAGCCTTCGGCTGACAGCCCCCTCTTGTAGAGGGGGCCTTTACGGTAATTATTTCAGGGGCCTTGTGGAAGGAGCACGGCCTCTGCGGAATTTGAATCATCCGAGGGCAAGGATGATGGGGCGGCCGTCGCAGAAGAGCTTACCGCCGCGGATCTCGACATTTTCATCGTCGATGAGGTTGACATAGCAGCCATCCGGCGCGTCGACCGCGACGTCCGCCGCCAGCGCGCGGAGCGAGAAGACGCCGAGGAAGCGGCCCTTGTCGCCGCCGCGTTCCAAAATCGCAATCTGGTGCTCATCGTCAGCCTTGGCCCAGAAATAGTCTGAGGAGCCGAAGCGCTGCTTCACCTCATAGAGGCGGCGCAGGTAGGCGCTGAGGTCATGGCCGGTTTTCCGGTCGATCGGCTCGCGCTCGAAGAGGCTCGGAACATGCTTGTCCTCGAATTCCTGCCCGGCGTAGAGCAGCGTTGTGCCTTTTTCGAAGTAGAGCATGGCGGTGAAGTTTTTCAGCGATGCCTCGTCGCGCACAGAAGACGCGATGCGCGGCTGGTCGTGGTTCTCGAGGAAGCGGAGCTTGTTATAGTTCGCGGGATAGGTGGCCTCCTGGAAGTTGACCAGGTCGAGATAGTGGCCGAGCGTGGCCTTCCCGGCGAGATACTGGTCGAACGCCTCGCGGACGTCGTATTCATACTCCATGTCGAAGGCGGAGAAGGCATCATAGTCCAGCGCAGAATAGACGCCGCTGCGGCGCGCGAGGCAGCCGTAGCTCTGGTGGACAGTCTCGGCCAGCCAGATGCAGTCCGGATTGACCTTGGCGACGGCCTGCCGCGCCGCCATCCAGAACTCGACCGGCACGAATGAGGCCACGTCGCAGCGGAAGCCGTCGACGACTTGTGCCCACATCACGAGCGAGTCGATCTGATAGGCCCAGAGGTCACGGTTGCGATAGTCGAGGTCGATGACGTCGGCCCAGTCGCCCATTTTGTTGCCGGGCTTGCCGTCCGGGCCGTGGTAGAAGAACTCCGGATGCGCGGCGTAGAGCGTGGAGTCCGGCGAGGTGTGGTTGTAGACGACGTCGATCATGCACTTCATGCCGCGCTTATGAATTTCGTCCACGAGTGCCTTGAAATCGTCCATCGTGCCGTAGGCGGGGTTGACGGTGCGGTAGTCGCGGTTGGCATACGGGCAGCCGAGGCTCCCCTTCTTGCCCTCGACGCCGATGGGGTGGATCGGCAGAAACCAGACGATATCCGTGCCGAGAGCCTTAATGCGGTCGAGATCCGGGATGACGGCGCGGAACGTGCCCTCCGGCGTATGGGCGCGGACGTAGACAGAGTAGATGACCTGATTCTGCAGGCGGGGATCAGTATTGACAGCCATAAAACAGCCTCCCAATTAAAATGACGCAGAGATTTTAGCACGTTTTCCGGAAATTTCAAGTAGGAAATCACAGCAATTTTTCTGAAATTTCCCCGCGCGGGACGAGGGAAAACCGCAGCCGCCAGATAATCTGCTCCGGCAGATCGAAATACGGGCCGGAGTATGCCGTCCGGTGGTCTGCCGGTGCCGGGCCCGTCGCGAAGACGCTGCCGCCCTCGCTGCGGAGGGTGCGGCCATTCAAAACAAGCCTTGCATGGAAGCTGTCGTGGAAGGGCGATTCCTGCAAGGCCTGCTCAGCCTGTTCCGGCGTCAGGCCCGCTTCCTCCAGCGGCGCCCAGATTTCCACAAAGCGGCGGACGTCTGCCGCCGGGATCTGCTTGGCAAAGTCGAGCACAAGGCCCTTTGCGCAGGCGTAGATGCTCAGGACGCGCCAGTCTGCCTCGCCCCAGCGGAAGCGGTGGCTGAGGGAAAGCTCCTCGCCCGGCTTCCCGCGCCCGCGCATGGCCCAAAAATTCTTGCCGTAGAAGACGCGCCAGGTCTGCCCCTGCCTGCCCGTCACAGCTTTTTCTCCAGGCAGACGAGCTCGATGCCGCGGATGCCGTTGAAATTGCAATCCACGATGTCGGCCTCCCGGTAGCCGAGGTGGGCGTAGAGGCGGCGCGCGGTTTGATTTTGCGCGTTCGTGTCCATGCGCAGATAGGGGCAGCCGTGCGCGCGGGCGTAGTCTTCATAAAAACCGACGAAGCGCGTCCCGAGCCCGCGGCCGGACGCGGTGGGCTCGACCACCAGCGTATGCAGCACCATGGTCTGCTCCGGCGGGGCGTCATACCGCCAATGCGCGTTGGCGTAGCTGTAGACCTGCGTCTGGTTGATACGGCCGCTGGCCAGGATACGCCCCTCCTCTTCCAGCACGAACAGGTCGCCCGCCGCCAGGGCCTCGCGGGCGGTTTTCTCCGTAGGATAGACGCCGCGCACCCAACCGGTGGCGGTCAGGCCCTGTTCTTCGCGGGTGATGACATGTTCATAGATGGCTGCAATGGACGGGATATCGGCTTCCGTGGCTGGGCGGAAAACAATCATGACGTGGGCTCCTTGTCTTGTTTTTTTCATGCTACCACAAGTGCGTTTTCCTGTCAATCGTTGACCGACTTTGCAGAATATGGTATGATGAGCCGGAAGGAAGGTGACGCAATGGAATTGATGACGCCGCGCCTGCTGCTCCGCCCGTGGGAAGAAACGGACGCGGAGGCGCTCTATGAACTGGCAAAGGATCCGGAGGTCGGCCCGGCGGCGGGCTGGAGCGTCCATAAGGACGCGGAGGACAGCCGCGAGATTATCCGCACCGTTCTCTCCGCACCGGGGACGTTTGCAATCTTCGGGCGAAGAGACGGACTACTGCGCGGGAGCTGCGGATTTTTTCCGACGCGGGTGCACGGTGCTGGAAGCGGGGAATTGGAGATTGGCTACTGGGTAGGCAGGCCCTTCTGGGGCCGGGGCATCGCGCCGGAGGCCGTGGAGGCCCTGCTGGCCCATTGCTTCACGGAACTGGGCGCGGAGCGCGTCTGGTGCGCGTACTTTGACGGGAACGAAAAATCGCGCCGCTGCCAGGAGAAGTGCGGCTTCCGCTTCCACCACACGGAGCGGGACGTGCACTGGGCGGTGACAGGCGAAGTGAAGACGGAGCATTACAGCGTTCTGACCCTTGCGGAATGGCTGGAGCGCCGGAAGATGGAGGACTGAACTTGGCAACAACGCAGGAATTTGCGGACAAGGTCTGCCGGCGCATGGCGCCGTTCGGCGATGTGCGCAGCCGGAAAATGTTCGGTGAGTATCTGGTCTATGTGAACGAACGGCCGGTGCTCACGCTCTGCGATGGCCGGGTGTTCGTGAAAAAGCTGCCGCAGATCGCGAATCTGATGGCCGGGGCGGAATGCGGTTATCCCTACGAGGGTGCAAAGGAGGCCTATCTGCTTGACCTCGGCGATGACGCGCTGGTCGATGCGCTGCTTCCGCTGCTCGTGGAGCACACACCGCTGCCCAAACCGCGCAAAAAAGCAAAATAAAAAGCCGCCGCCTGAGTCTTCAGGCGGCGGCTTTTTCACGTTTGGAAGTTCGCGTTGCTTGGCAAGGGCACGCATGCCCGCAGGACGTTCCGGCCCGCCTTTCGCGGCATTATCGTCCTTGACAGGCGTCAGCCTCGGCCAAAAGGAACGGGCCTCGGCAGACCTGACGGTATGATGTCAGGCCAGCCTGCCTGCGTCCTCTGCCTTGCGAAAACCGCGCCGGAGCACCCGGCGGGTCTTCGGGTTTTCCCGGAGGATAGCCGGCATCTGGCGAGGCGGGCGAGGCAGATGGGCTGGCGCCCACGGGCGAGGAACACGACACCAGCGGTCGTTTAGGGTGTATTCTTCCAACTCTCAATGTGACCGGCAGCGAGGAATTTTCGCACTGCGCAAGACATTTTTTCGCAGGAATCCTGACATATTTCAAGAAAAAATGACGCAGCGCGGCGTGAAAAGGCCCGCTGTCCGGGTGCGTTGGGCGTTTTCAGATACACCCTAGACCCCGGAAAACCATGTGTACGCTTGTCAAGCGACGCTATGGTCGTCAGATGCCGGGCTGCAGGCAGGCAATCCATGCCGAAAGCGCGTCCCGGTTCATCGAATTCAGCGCCTTGGAATAGCGGGAAAATGCCTCCGGATCGGTCTGCTCCATGGTGCGCAGTGCCTTCTTGGGGCCGTAGTACGGCAGCCCATGCAGGTCAAAATAGATCTCCAGACTGTCTATCAGGAGCCAATGCCAGCGGTAGGCGCCCTCGGCGTCGTCGCGCTGCGTTCGCGCGAGCATCTTCCCACACCAGTCCAGCGCCTGCCGGCGCTCCTCATCGGACTTTTTCGGACGCTCTGCGAGATAGTCCAAAACCCGCTTTTGCAGCTGCGCAGCTGTGCCGCATCGATCCAGAAGGATTTTCCCGTCAAAAATCTGCACAAAGTCCTCCGGATCATAGTCCGCACAAAATGTTGCCGCCGGATATACAAACACGTCGAGCGTCACACCGTCTATTTCGGAGGCGTCATGGCACGCCCGGCTGCCTGCAATGACGAGCGCATCAAAATCGCTGCCCGCGCCCGCGCTGCCGTCGGCAAAGGAGCCGTATACCACGACGGCTTCCGGCTGATAGGTCTTCTGGATGTATGTCAGGATCCGTTCCGGAGCGGTCATGCGGCAAGCCCTCCCTTCCGTGCAGGCAGGGCTGTGCGAAACGCCTCCGGCCCCGCAAAATCCCGGCCCGCAGCGCGCGGGGCAGGGTTTTATTTTTCCAGTTCTGCGCGGAACGGGCTGTCCGCGCAGGAGTTCACATCCGCCTGGGCCATATGCTCCTTCAGGCGCCTGGCCGCCTGATCGGCCGGAATGATGGTGCCGGCGCCGGCGATGCAGCCGCCGGGGCAGGCCATGCCCTCGAGCAGATAGCCGTCGAGCTTGCCCGCGCGGGCAAGCGTCAGAAGCTTGCGGCACTCCCGCAGGCCGTCTGCCCGCTGCACCTTGATCTCGGCGTCGGGTCGGAGCTTGTGGATCACGTCCTCCACGGCCACGGCCACGCCGCCCGCCGCCGCAAAGCCGCGGCCAAGGCTGGTGCCTTCGCGGAGCTCTTCGTCGGGCTCGATGCGCTCCAGGTCGACGTCTTTGGCCTTGAAAATCCCCATCAGCTCCTCATAGGTGAGGACGAAATCGACGTCCGTGCGCAGCTCGGCCTGCATAGCCTCGAGTTTTTTGGCCGCGCAGGGGCCGACAAAGACGACCTTGCATCCCGGCCGCCGCTCTTTTACCAGGCGCGCCGTATAGACCATGGGCGTGTAGGTCATGGAGATGTTGCCGGACTCCTTCGGGAACAGCCGCCGCGCCATCATCCGCCAGGAGGGGCAGCACGACGTCGCGAGGAAGCGGTTTTCCGCAGGAACCTTTTCCAGATAGTCCCGTGCCTCCTCCACGGCGCAGATATCCGCGCCGACGGCGACCTCTTCCACCGCCGCAAAGCCGAGCCGTTTCATTCCGGCGACAAACTTCGCCGCCGTGACCGTCTTGCCAAACTGCCCGGCAAACGAAGGCGCGACAATGGCGACCACCTCGTTCCCCTCCAGCATCGAGCGGACGACCTGATAGATCTGACTCTTATCCACAATCGCGCCGAACGGACAGCTCACGAGGCACTGACCGCAGGAGACGCAGCGGTCATAGTCGATTTTTGCCTTTTCATATTCGTCGAGGCCAATGGCGTCCATGCCGCAGGCGGCCTGACAGGGCCGCTCGATCATCACGATGGCGTGATAGGGGCAGGAGGCAGCGCAGCGGCCGCATTTGATACATTTTTCCTGGTCGATCCGGCTCTTTCCGTTGACAAAGCTGATGGCCCCCTTCGGGCAGACGCGCTGGCAGGAGGCCGCCAGACAACCCTGGCAGAGGCCCGTGGCCTGATAGCGCTTGGTGGGGCAGGCATGGCAGGCATAGGGGATGATATTGACCAGCGGCGGCTCGTAATACTGCTCGGCGATGGCGGCATGATCCATGCCATCGCTCAGCATCGTGCGCTGCTGCACAGGCTGGAGCGACAATCCCATGGCCAGGCGCACACGCTCGCCTGCGATGGCACGCTCGAGAAATACAGATTCCCGGTGACGCGGATTTTCACCGGGGACAATCTTATAGGGGATGTCCTCCATCTGCGTATAGTCACCGGAATAGGCCATACGGGCCACCTCAGTAAAGACCTGGTTTCGGATGTCTGTGATCAGGGAATCTGCGTAGCGCATACGTTTTCGTTCCTCCGGTTTTCCTGCCGCAAAGCGGCGCTTTATGGGATGTTTAAGATTCGATATTATTATATCGTATCGCTCAGAAAATGTAAATGACAAATTTCGTAAACGTTTTCAGCGGAAACAATCCGCCGGGCCGCGCATATGCTGCACTGAGGTGGTAGGCATGTGTCACAAGACGGGGAAAATCGGCTATCTGGTGCTCGGCATCGGGGCCGGTCTTTTGCTTTCGTTCCTGTTTGGCGGCTGGTTTTTACGGGTTTTGGTGGGCGCGGGGCTGATGGTGCTGGGATTTTTACTGGCCGGCTGCTGACCTGCGTGGCATATCCTTGTCCGACGCGGCATATATATCCCATAGCTAGTGACAAGGAGTGAAGCACATGGAGCTTGAATTTGAAACCAGGACCACCGCCTATCTGCGGCGGAGCGTCCATGGCGTCTGCCGGCAGGAACAGACGCAGGAGGTCATCGTGCCGGATGCGTCGCCGGACGCTTCGCGCGTCGTCTACTGCTGCGCACAGGCAATCGTGCGGAGCAAGGACTGTTTGAATGGCGCTGTCCAGATCTCCGGGACGGTGCAGGCAAGCACTATTTATTGTACAAACTCGGATGAGAACGCGAGGGTGCTTACGGCACAGCTGCCGTTTACGCTGCGTCTGGAGGCAGCTGAGGCGCGGGAGGATACGCAGGTGACGTTTGACTGCCGGGTGCTCTGCGCAGACGCAATGCTGGTCAATTCGCGGAAGGTGCTGTTTCGGGTGCAGGTCGGCGCGGAGATTTTCGGCTATGCCAAAGATGCCATGGAGCTGCCGCTGCTCAAACAGACGCCGAAGGAACTGCAGCTGCGCTGCAGCACCTATCCCCTGCCGCTGGCCGCGGAAACTGCGGAGCGAAGCTTTCAGGTCAGTGAAGAGCTGGAGCTCCCGGCCGGGCGGCCGGAGGTGGAAGACGTGATTGCCGCAAGCGTCATCCCGGAGATCACGGAGCAGCGCCTGCTCGGCAGCAAGGCCGTCTTCAAGGGGACGATGCAGCTGAAGGTGCTCTATCAGGCGCCCGACGGAAGCGTAAACTGCTTTTCGCAAAACCTCCCCTTCTCCCAGTATTGCCAGCTGGAGGCGGACTATGACGACGAGGGCATGCGGATGTGGATGGGCATTACAGGCTGTGAGGTGCAGCTGGAGCGCGGTGAGCGGCCGCGGCTGCTTCTGCGCGCAGATCTGCTGGCGCAGTGCCTGGTGACGCGGAAGGTGGAGCTGACCGTCTGCGAAGACGCCTTCGGCGCAGGAGCGCTGCTGAAGCCGGAGTGGACGGAACTTTCGTTTGAGGGCTGCCTGGACCGGCAGGTGCAGCGGATGAGCGTGCGGGAATCGGTGGATGGCGCGGCGCTGCGCGGGGTGATTGACAGCGAGATCTTTGTCGATTTTCCGCGCGTGGAACCGGGCGGGACAGGCGCACGGATCACGGTGCCCATGGCGGTACGGGCCCTGGGGCTGGATTTGGACGGGGCGCTCTGCGGCGTGGCCGGAACGGTCGCGGCTACCAGCGAGCTGGCCATGGATCGCGGAGCGCGCTGCGAGGCGTCGGCGGTGCAGTGCCCGGACGGCTATGCCTCACCGGGGACGCAGGGCGTGGAGGTACGCTATGAGCTCGCGCTGGATCTGTCCGCCTGCCGGGAGCAGACGCTGCGCACGCTCTCGGGCGGCACGCTGGAGCCGCCCGCGCAGGCCGGGCGGCGGCCCTCGGTGATTCTGCGAACGATCACGGAGCGCTGCGCGGCCTGGGATATTGCACGGCAATATGGCACGCGCGTCGAAGCGCTCTGCACGGCGAACGCCCTTTCGGACGGCGACGTGGAGGCCGGGACGCTGCTGCTGATCCCGATGGAATAAGGAGGGAAGGCAACGTGGAAGAGCACAGCATCTATGAACAGATTGCCGCACGCACCGGAGGGAGCGTCTACATCGGCGTGGTCGGCCCGGTGCGGACGGGAAAATCGACATTCGTCAAACGGCTGATGGAGCAGCTGGTGCTGCCAAACATCGCCGACCCCTATCAGCGCGAACGGGCGCAGGATGAGCTGCCGCAGGCGGCGTCCGGGAAGACGATTATGACGGCGGAGCCGAAGTTTGTGCCGGAACAGGCCGTTGAGATCCGGCCGGACGGGAAAACGGCGCTCTCTGTGCGCCTGATCGACACGGTGGGCTATCTCATCCCCGGCGCAGTTGGAGCGGAGGAGGACGGCGCGCCGCGGATGGTGACGACGCCATGGTATCCCGAGGAGATCCCCATGACAGAGGCTGCCGAGCTTGGGACGAAAAAGGTGATGGACGACCACAGCACGATCGGCATTCTCATCACCACAGACGGCACGATCACCGATATTCCGCGCGCGGACTATGTGGACGCGGAACGGCGCGCCATCGCGGATATGCAGAAGGCTGGGAAGCCGTTTTTGGTCCTGGTGAACTCGGCGCAGCCGAAGAGCGAGACGGCGCAGAGCATTTGCCGGGAGATCGGCGTACAGACGGGCGCGGCGTGCATGGCCGTGAACTGCCTGACTATGGAGGACGCGGAGATCTGCGAGGTTTTAACGGAGCTGCTCTATGAATTTCCGGTACAGGAGCTGCAGGTCTATTTCCCGGCGTGGCTGGCGGCGCTGCCGGAGGAGCATGCGCTGAAGGGGACGCTCTATGCCGCGCTGCGCGACCGGGCGGCCCAGATCACGACGCTGCGGCAGGCCGAGCCCGCGCTGCGGACGCTCTGCACGCTGGAAGAAGTGGAGGATGTGCGCATTTTGGGCGCGGAGCTCGGGAGCGGCGCGGTCCGCTGTGAGCTGACATGCCCGGAGGGGTTGTTTTTCGCGCTGCTCTCGGAGCAGGCGGGTGTGGATGTGCCGGACAACGCCGCGCTGATGCAGACGCTCACCGAACTGGCCGCGGCGAAACGGGAATACGACAAGGTTGCCGCGGCGCTGGCCGAGGTTCGGGCGACGGGCTATGGCGTGGTGATGCCGGAGGCCGGAGAGGTTCATCTGGAAAAACCGGAGATCGTGCGCAAAAACGGGGCCTACGCCGTGCGGCTGCGGGCCAGCGCGCCGTCGATCCACATGCTGCGGGCCGATGTGGAGACGGAGATCAGCCCGATGGTCGGCGGCGAACAGGAATCGGAGCAGCTCATCCGCTACCTGCTCTCGGAATACGAGGAGCAGACGGAAAAGCTCTGGGAGAGCAATTTGTTCGGAAAATCGCTCTATGAGCTGGTGAGCGAGGGGCTGAGCAGCAAGCTGACGCGGATGCCGGACGATGTACGCGCCAAGCTGCGGCGGACGCTCTGCCGGATGATCAACGAAAACACGGGCGGGATGATCTGCATTCTGCTCTAGGGCGGAGGCCGCGCCACGGCTCCCCTCTCCGCGCCGCGCGGCTTTTGGGCCGCCCCATAAAAAGGAACCCCGCCTGCCGGAGGGACCGGCAGGCGGGGTTTGCGGCATTGCGAGAAGAAAACGTTTTCTTTTCGGAAGGCCGGGGCCTTCGGATCAGAGCAGGTGATAATAGGGGCAGATATCTTCAAAATGGCCGTCTTTCATGCGGAAACCGCCGGGGATCACGCCGAGCTGAGTGAAGCCGAGGCGCTCATAGAGGTGGCGGGCATGGACGTTTGTGGCGACGACGGCGTTGAACTGCAGCACGCCGAACCCGTGCGCCCGGCCCTGCCGGAGGCAGTCGGAGACAAGGGCTTCGCCGAGGTGCAGCCCGCGTGAGGCACGCGCGACGGCGTAGCTGGCGTTGCAGATATGGCCGCAGCGTCCCACATTATTGGGATGCAGGATGTAGAGGCCCAAAACTGCCCCGTCCACCTCGGCCACGGCAGAATAGGTCTGGGTAGCGAAGAATTCCGTGCCCCTTTTCTCGTCCAGCAACTCTTCCTGCGGGAAGGCCACGCCATCCTCCACGACTTCATTCCAGATTCGGATCATAGCCGGAAGATCGTCCGGCCGGTATGCGCGTACGGTGATCTGCATGATAGCATTCGCTCCCTGAACTAGGGTGTATCTGAAAACTCCCAACGCACCCGAACAGCGGGGCTTTTCGTACTGCGCTGCGGCATTTTTCCTTGAAATACGTCAGTATTCCTGCGAAAAAATGTCTTGCTCAGCGCGAAAATTCCTCGCCGCCGGTCACATCGCCAGTTTTCAGATACACCCTAGATTTTTCCGGATCGGCGCGGCGAACGCGCCGGTTTTGAACGAAACTGCTCAAAGCCGGCATTATTATAGTACTGCGGGGCGAAAAACACAAGACCCCGGGGCAATTACCCACGCAGCGTCTGCAGCCAGCCGAGCAGCATGAGGTGCGCGGGATAAAAGAGGTAAAACCCCCATTTGCTCAGCGCCGTTCTCCGCCCCTGCACGCCATGGTAGGCCGAGAGCACCGCGATCGGCACAAACATGCCAAACTCCGGCAGGTATTCCAGAAGCAGCTCCGGATCCAGGGCAACCTTGCCCTCATAAAAGAGCTCAAAAAACGGCCGCATCAAAAGGTCCAAAATCCCGCCGGCACAGAGCGCCACGATACAATAGGCCGCCGCCTGCTGCTTGAAATTTCCATAGAAGAAGTCCAGCACCAGGATCATCAGAAGGCCCGTCGTGCCCCAGTCCGCGGGGACGCAGAGCGCGAAAATGATCATGATGAGCACGAGCTTGACGAGGACATGCAGGCGTTCGCTGCGGCGAACCGTGATGGCCAGGACGCCCAGAAAGATCGTATAGATCACGTTGGGCCGCAGCCAGGATGAAATTTCGGTTCCATATTTGAAATACAAAAACGGATACCAGCTCAGCACAGCAAACAGGCCCAGCCGCAGCAAATAGCGGCGCAGGTCGTGCGTATGGTGCCAGCCCTCGACAGCGGCAAAAAACATCACCGGTCCGGTAAAGCGGCCGATGAAGTGCATCAAGGCCGCCAGCACCGTGCCGTCCGGCACGAAGGCAACCGCAATATGATCGATCAGCATAGCCACGATGGCAAGCAGCTTTACGGCATTGAGCGAAACGCCGTTTGACGCGCGCTTTTGAATTTGCTCCATGATTTTCCCTCCAAATGTCAAATTCCGACTGTGATTATAGCATATCCCCGCTCCCCTGCTGCTGAAGAATTCTTAAAAATTGCACGCTTGACCTGCCCTGCCGCACGCAGTAGAATAGACAGAGAAGTTACACAAAGGAGGGGCCGATATGGCAGTCAGGATTACGGCAGTGGGCTTTGGGCGCTCCGGCTTCGGCGAGGAAGTTTCTCTCTGGCGCGTGGAGGGCGAGGCGCTGCAGCTGGAGGTATTGGACTATGGCGCGACGCTGCGCAGCCTCTGCGTCCGGGACGCAGCGGGCCAGTGGCGCGACGTGGTGCTCGGATATGACACGCTGGCGGAATATGAACGCCAGGACGGATATCCGGGGGCCGTCGTCGGGCGGGTTTGCAACCGCATCGCGGGGGCGCAGTTTACGCTGGACGGCAAGGAATATCCGCTGTTTGCAAACGACGGAGTCAACCACCTGCATGGCGGGCGGCGCGGCTTTGACAAATACGTCTGGGCAGTGCAGAAAATGGAGGACGGAATCCGCCTTTCCCGCGTGTCAGCGGACGGCGAGGAAGGCTATCCGGGACGGTTGGAGGTCTCCGTCTGTTATCGCGTAACGGGAAGTGCCCTGCGCGTGGAGTATGCGGCAACGTCGGACCGGGACACGCTCTGCAATCTGACCAATCACAGCTATTTCAACCTCAACGGCGGCGGCACGGCGCTGGGCCACACGCTGCAGGTCTTTGCAGACACCGTGACCGAGCGCGGCGCGGATCTGATTCCGACCGGCCGGCTGCTTCCGGTGGCAGGAACGAAATTTGACTTTACCGCACCGAAGACGCTCCGGCAGGATTTGCCGGGTGCGGATGCGGCGGC
The DNA here is from genome assembly GCA_900555665.1 of uncultured Eubacteriales bacterium. Taxonomy (GTDB): domain Bacteria; phylum Bacillota; class Clostridia; order Oscillospirales; family Oscillospiraceae; genus CAG-170. Next base: position 12,171 of record USLX01000047.1, read on the forward strand.
GCTGCACACGGATGGCTATGACGACAACTTCTGCCTGCGCGGCGAGGGGCTGCGGCCGGCGGCGGTGCTGCGTGGAGATCAGAGTGGGATCTGCATGACCGTTTTGACCACGACGCCCGGGATGCAGGTTTACACGGCCAACTATTTTTCCCCGCGGCCCGGAAAGGGCGGCGCGCAGTATTGCGAGGGCAACGCCGTGTGCCTCGAGACGCAGTTCTATCCCGACGCCATCCATCATCCCGCCTTCCCTTCCCCAGTGCTGGCGGCCGGGACGGAGTACCGGCAGGCAACTGTTTTTGAGTTTACATAACGCAATTCCGCAGCACCGAAAACGGTGCTGCGGAATTTTTGCGTAAAAGGCCCCCCGCGGCCGGAGGGACCGCGAGGGGTGACATGAAACCCGCCGCAGGATACGGCAGAGGGTTCGCCGATGGCTCAGCGCGCGCCGGAGCGGCGGCGCAGATGGAGCAGCATGCCGAGAAGGAAACCGATGATGGCCGGAACCAGCCAGCCGAGGTTGAGATCGAACAGCGGCAGATATTGCTCCGCAAGCGCGACCGCCGCGTCCAGGTGCAGCGCGGCGCGGACGCCGGCGGGCAGGGCCTTCATAAAATCGAAGATGGCGGCGGCCCAGGTGAAGACCATGACGGAGATATAGACCGCGCGATCGTGCCGTAAGAACTTGCCCGCGAAGGCCAGGATGATCAATGCGATGGCGGGCGGATAGATGAGCATGAGGACAGGGATGGAATAGCTGATGATGGCGCTCAGACCAACGTTGGAGACGGCAAACGAGAAGAGCGTGAAGAGGATGGCCCAGAGCTTGTAGGAAATTTTGCCGTGGGTCATTTTGACGAACGTCTCCGAACAGGACGTGACAAGGCCGATGGAGGTCTTGAGGCAGGCAAAGGTGATGGTGATGGCGAGGATGATCTGGCCGACGCTGCCGAAATAGTGTCCGGCGATCTGCGTGAGGGCGATGCCGCCGTTGTCGGAGATTTCAAACAGGCCGCGCGACTGCGTGCCCATGAGGATCGTGAGGACATAGATGAGCGCCATGAGCAGGCCGGTCAGCGCGCCGGAGCCGAGGACATCCGCCGCGACGGCATCGTCCTGTTCCACGCCCATGCGGCGGATGACGTCGATGACCACAATCCCGAAGGCGAGGCCCGCAATGGCGTCCATGGTGCCGTAGCCCTCGATGAAGGAGGCGAAGAAGGCGCTGGTTTTGGTCGCGTAGGCCTCCGTGGGGGCGACCGAGGCGGCGGACGCGCCGGGATTGAGCAGCGCGGCGATGACCAGGACGGCCAGGAAGACCAGGAAGATGGGGTTGATGATCTTACCGATCCAGACCGTGATCTTTCCGGGCCGCAGTGAGAAGAAGAGCACAAAGGCAAAGAAGATGGCCGAGAAGATCAAAAGCGCAAGCGGCTCCCGCGAGGCATCGCGCAGCATGGGCATAACGCCGGTTGTGAACGAGACCGTCGCACAGCGCGGGATGGCGAAGAGCGGACCGATGGTCAGGTAGAGCAGACAGGTGAAAAACACGCCGTAGCCGCGGCCGACCTTGCCGGACAGGGACTGCAGGCCGTCGGAATGGGTGATGCCGATGGCGGCGACGCCGAAGATGGGAATGCCAACAGCCGTGATGATGAAGCCGATGATGGCCGGAACGATGTTCTGCCCGGCCAGCTGGCCGAGGTGCACCGGGAAGATGAGGTTTCCCGCGCCGAAGAACATACCGAAGAGCGTCCCGGCGACGAGAATTTTCTGCTTGCGCGTCAGTTTCTTTGCAGTCATAGAAATCAGCTCCTTACTTGATGGCTCTATTGTAAACATTTGGCTTGCAAAAGTGAAACGCCTGATTATAATAGTTATATTACAATTTATCATACCCAATGTCATACCCCATGGAAAGGAGCGGCGGGATGGACAGCAAGAAACTGGAGATTTTGATGACGGCGGGGGATTTGGGGAGTCTTTCAAAGGCCTCAGAGGTTGTGGGCTACACACAGTCGGGGCTGACACATCTGGTGGACAGTCTGGAGCGGGAGATCGGACTGACGCTTGTGCAACGCGACCACAGCGGCATCTCCCTGACGAAGGACGGCGAGGCCCTGATGCCGAGCATCCGGGAATTCCTGCGGGCAAACGCAAAGCTGGAAAACGAGATCGCGGCGATCACCGACCAAAAGACCGAAACCATCCGGATCGCGGCCTATGCGAGCATCGCGATGCACTGGATGCCGGAGATTTTATACCGATTCCGGCGCGTATGCCCGGAGGTAACGGTGGATCTGCGGATGGTGGACCATGAGTTTGAACCATTTGAGTTGCTGGAAAAATGGCAGACGGACGTCATTTTTGCAGCGCGCCAGGACGGGTTTTCCTGCGACTGGACGCCGCTCTGCGAGGATCGGATGTACGCCATCCTGCCGCCGGACTATCCGGCGGCGGGACGGACGGAATTTCCGATTGAGGAGTTTCGCGGGAAGGAATTTTTGATGCCCTATGGGCGGTTTGACGTGGACGTGCAGGCGGCGTTTGCAAAAAATGGCGTCCGCGCCAGGATCCGGCCCTGCCACGTTGATGACGAAACGGTGATCCGCATGGTGGGCAAGGGGCTTGGACTTTCGATGATGGCAGAGATGATGTTGCGCGGCAAGACCAGCGGCGTACAGATTTTGCCCATTGCGCCGGTGACCAGCCGGGAGCTTGGCATGGGCCTGCCCGCGCGGACGCGGATGCCGGAGGCCATTTCACGCCTGCGGGACTGCGTGCTGGAGTTCACCGCCGAGATGGATGCCGGCTGAGGCTTGCTAGGGTGTATTCTTCCAACTCATGATGTGACCGGCAGCGAGGAATTTTCGCGCTG